>JAVEDG010000103.1 GCA_030841245.1 Actinomycetota bacterium | reverse complement strand
GCAGACCGCGTCGTCTCGCTGCTCTCCGGCGAGGCGACCGTGCATCCTCGCGACGGCGGTGCAACGCGGCCGGTCCAGCCCGGCGATATCGCGGTGCTGGTCCGCTACAACAGCCAGGCCCAGCTGGTTCAGGCCCAGCTGCACGCCGCCGGCGTACCCGTCGTACTCACCGGCAAGACCTCCGTCTTCGCCACCCCCGCGGCCGCCGAGTGGCAGCGGCTGCTCGAGGCGCTGGAGCAGCCGCACCGCACTACCCGGGTACGCCGGGTCGCGCTGACCTGCTTCGTCGGCCTCGACGCGGCCGGCCTCGACGAACGCGGCGACGCCTTCGCCGACGAGCTCGCGCTCAAGCTGCGGGTCTGGGGCGCCGTGCTCGCCGAGCGTGGGGTGGCGGCGATGTTCGAGGCGCTCTCGCTCGACCTGCAGCTGCAGCCGCGCATCCTCGGCCAGGTCGGTGGCGAGCGGCTGCTGACCGACCTGCGCCACATCGCGCAGGTGATGCACGAGGCCACCCTCGAGGGACAGCTGGGCCTGACCGCGCTGCTGGTGTGGCTGCGCCGCCGCCGCGAGGAGGCCGCGCGTGAGGGTGGGCAGGAGCGCAGCCGCCGGCTGGAGACCGACGCGGCCGCGGTGCAGATCATCACCGTGCACACCAGCAAGGGCCTGGAGTTCCCGGTCGTCATGGTCCCGTTCGCCTGGGACAACTGGGGCGGCCGCGAGCCGGCCACCGCGGTCTTCCACGACGAGCACGACCACCGGGTGCGCGACGTCGGCGGCAAGGGCAGCCCCGACTGGGCCGCGCACGTCAGCGCGCACAAGCAGGAGGAGACCGACGACGAGCTGCGGCTGACCTACGTCGCGCTAACCCGGGCGCAGTCGCACCTCGTGGTGTGGTGGGCGCCCTCGTACAACACCCTGACCGCGCCGCTTCACCGGCTGCTGCTGCACGACGGCCCGGCGGTGGCGCCGCTGTCGATCGTGGTGCCCGACGACGCGACCGCGCTGGCCGCGTTCCGCGCGCGGGCCTTGCGCAGCGACGGCGGGATGGGTGTCGAGGTGGTGTACGCGCGGCCATTGACGGTGTGGTCGCCGGCTGTTTCGCCCGCGCCGACGCTGGAGCTCGCGGCGTTCACCCGGGTACTCGACACCGGGTGGCGGCGTACCTCCTACAGCGCGCTGACCTCGGCCGCGCACGAGCAGCGGCTCGGCAGCGAGCCCGAGGTGTCGCAGAAGGACGACGAGGCCGACCTCGAGGAGGTACCCGCCGACGCGACGCTGCTCGACGCGGCGCTTCGCGACGTCGGGTCGGCGTGGGACGCGATCCCCGGCGGCGCGGCCTTCGGCACCCTGGTGCACACCGTGCTCGAGCAGCTCGACGACATGTCGGACGAGACGGCGGTGGCCGAGGTCGTCGCGGCTCAGGTGGCGCGGTTCGCGCCCGGCCTCGACGTCGCGGCACTGACCGCTGGACTGCTCGCCGCACTCGCCACGCCGCTGGGCGACCAAGCCGGCGGGCTGGCGCTGCGCGACCTGCCGAAGTCGGACCGGCTGCCCGAGCTGGACTTCGAGCTGCCGCTGGCCGGCGGCGACGAGGCCCGAGGCGACAGCCACGCCCGCGTCGTACTGGCCGATCTGGTGCCGCTCTGGCGCGCGCACGTCCCGACCGGGCTGCTCTCGTCGTACGCCGATGCGCTGGCGGGCCTGCCCGACGTCCCCCTGCGCGGTTACCTCACCGGCAGCATCGACGCCGTGCTGCGCGTCGGCGGGCCGGCGAGCCCGCGCTACCTCGTCGTCGACTACAAGACCAACCGGCTCGGCGGGTACGACGAGCCGCTCACCGCCTGGCACTACCGGTCGGCCGCGCTGGAGACCGCGATGGTCGAGGCGCACTACCCGCTGCAGGCAGTGCTCTACGCCGTCGCGCTGCATCGCTACCTGCGGTGGCGCCAGTCTGCGTACGACCCCGATGTGCACCTCGGCGGCTGCCTCTACCTGTTCCTACGCGGGATGTCCGGGCCGGGCGTGCTCGATGCCGACGGCGCGGCGCCCGGGGTGTTCGGCTGGCGGCCGCCGACCGGACTGGTCACCGGGCTCTCCGACCTGCTGGCGGGTCGGTCGTGAGCACGGCGTACGACGCGACGCTGGCGCTGAGCGCGACTGGGCTGCTCGCGGAGTTCAACCGGGCCGGCATCCTGTCGGCCGCTGACGTGCACGTGGCGCGCCGGCTCGGTGCGATCAGCGGTGAGACCGACGACGCGGTGCTGCTCGCCGCGGCGCTGGTCGTGCGTTCGACCCGGCACGGGTCGGTGGTGCTCGACCTCGCGACGGCCGAGGCGACGACCAGCCCGGACGTCGATGTGGACGATGACGCGGTGGCAGTCGTCGAGGTGGCGCTGGCCTGGCCGGGCGACGACTGGATGGCTCGCTGCGCAGCCAGCCCGCTGCTGACCGGGCCGCTGCGGATGGCCGGGTCGCGGGTCTGGCTGGCGCGGTACTGGGACCAGGAGGAGCAGGTTGCCACCGAGCTGCTCGACCGGTGCGCGACCCGGCCGGGCGACCTCGACCTGCCGCTGCTCGCCGCCGGCCTCGATCGGCTGTTCCCGGACGCCGCCGAGGACGACCAGCGCATGGCCGCCTCGTGCTGCGCGCTCGCGCGGGTCAGCGTGCTGGCCGGCGGTCCGGGCACCGGCAAGACCACGACGGTGAGCCGGTTGCTTGCCCTGCTGCGTGAGCAGCACTCCGAGTGGCGGGTCGCGCTGGCCGCGCCGACCGGCAAGGCGGCGGCCCGACTGGAGGAGGCGGTTCGGTCGTCGACCGCGAAACTGCCGCCCGCCGACCGGCAACGGCTCGGCGAGTTGCCTGCCACCACGCTGCACCGGTTGCTCGGCTGGCGGCCCGAGGCGCGCAGCCGGTTCCGCCACGACCGCACCAACCGGCTGCCGTTCGAGGTGGTCGTGGTCGACGAGGCGTCGATGGTGTCGCTGACGATGATGGCGAGGCTGCTCGAGGCGTTGCGCCCGGCGACCCGGCTGGTGCTCGTCGGGGACCCCGACCAGCTCGCGTCGGTCGAGGCCGGTGCGGTGCTGGGTGATCTGGTCGACCGGGCGACCCTTGGCCGCCGTACGCCGGGGCTGGCGGCCGAGCTGCGCGAGGTCGTGGCGCTGCCGGAAACATCCGCCACGAACGTCCACCACCGCGCAGCCACCGTCGAAGAGCAGCCCGAGACACCCGCCGCTCGGGTCCGTGACGGGGTAGCCGCGCTGGTGACCAACCGGCGCTTCCCCGCGACCAGCGGCATCGCGCTGCTGGCCGCGGCCGTGCAGCAAGGCCGCGGCGAGGAGGCATTGGAGGTGCTGCGGTCCGACACGACGCCGGCGGTCGAGCTCGTCGACGTCGCGGACGGCGTGCAGCTGTCGCTGCAGCAGCTCGACGCGGTTCGGGCCGACGTCGTGGACAGCGGCACGGCACTGCTCGACGCAGCCGAACGGGGCAACAGGGCCTCCGCTCTCAAAGCGCTCGACGAGCACCGGCTGCTGTGCGCGCACCGACGCGGCCCAGGCGGCGTGCAGCATTGGAGCGCGCTCGCCGCCCGGTGGATCGCCGACCGGCACCCGGTCACGCCCAGGGCCGACGGCCGCTACGCCGGCGAGCCGCTGCTGGTCACCGCGAACGACTACGAGATCGGGCTCTACAACGGGGACACCGGGGTGGTCGTCGACGACGTACGAGACGGGTTGGTCGCGGTGTTCGGCCGCGGCGGCGAACCGATCAAGGTCTCGCTGGTGCGGCTCGGCGCGGTGCGGTCGATGCACGCGATGACGGTGCACCGCAGCCAGGGAAGCCAGTTCGCCAGGATCACCGTGCTGCTGCCGGAAGCCGGATCACCACTCGGCACCCGCGAGACGCTCTACACCGCAGTGACCCGAGCGACCACCCACGTGCGCGTCATCGGGTCGGCCGAGGCGTTCGTGGCAGCAGTCGAACGCCCGGCCGCCCGGGCCACGGGCCTGCGCGAACGCATCAACGGCGAACTCTGACCGCGAGAGGCCGGCGCGCAAGGCTGAACTGACCTGTCCTGCGAGCACCCGCTCAGGGCTGGTCATGGTCGAGGGTTTCCGGTACTCCATGTCCATGAGCATCGCCAGCCCGGCCCCCCAGCCGCCCACGGCGTACGACGTGGTGGTGGTCGGCAGCGGGAGCGCCGGATGCGTCGTGGCCGCCCGGCTCGCGGAGAAC
>JAVEDG010000446.1 GCA_030841245.1 Actinomycetota bacterium | reverse complement strand
CGACGACCACCACCGCTGCCCCACCCGTCACGACCGTCGCCGAGCCGTCGCCCACCGCCGAGGAGCCGGCGTCCGGCACCCCGGTCGAGGGGTCGGACACGACCGCGATGCCGCCGCAGCAGACCGGCGGCGTCGCGGCGCCCGCGGAGCCCGTCACGGTGCCGCAGACCGCGGCGACGACGCCCGTCACGCCTCCCGCGACAGCGGCCCTGACCGCGCCGGAGCCGCCGACCGCTCCGGCCGAGCGCGACGCGACGAAGCCGGTTGCCGGAACCGGCGGCGCGCCCGCCGTCGATCGCCGGCGCTCCGCGCGCGCGCGCCGCGAGCGTGCCAAGGGCGCCCGGCGCGACGAGATCCTCAAGCAGCGCGTCCTGAGCGCCTCGAGCTCCGCTCCCTGATCAGGCGATGCGGTCGCCCGGCTGCGAGCCGGCGTCGGGCTCGAGCAGCAGCACCGGGTGGTCGTCGGCGACCGCGCCGAGCACCAGCACCTCCGAGCGCACCGGCCCGATCTGGCGCGGCGGGAAGTTCACGACGCCGACGACGAGTCGCCCTTCGAGCTGCTCGCGCGTGTAGTTCGTGATCTGCGCCGACGCGCGCTTCTCGCCGATCTCGGGACCGAAGTCGATGCGCAGCTTCCAAGCCGGCCGGCGGGCCTCGGGGAAGTCCTCGACCGCGACGATCCGCCCGACGCGCATGTCGACCTTCTCGAAGTCCGCGTACTCGATCACTGCGTGCCGCCCTGTCGCGACGTCCCGAAGCGAAACGACCGCAGCGCCTGCTTCAGCGGCCCGGCGTTGCCCGTCGCGAGGGCGTTCGGCGTGCCCGCGGCGGGCGTCGACTCGAGTTCGAGGACGACGCCGCGACGCAACCCCTCGGGCGCCTCGCCGAAGAGCAGCACATGGCGGACGTAGAGCGTGCGCGGACCGCGCCTCGCGCGCAGGACGAGCTGATAGCCGATGGCGTTGTTGATCCGCGTACGCCCCTCGAGCACGAGGTCGAAGCGCCCGTAGCGCCGGCGCAGCCGCTCGAGATAGGCGAACGCGTAGACGGGCAGCGTCCCGCCGACGGCGCCGCGGTAGGGCGCGAGCACGAGCGGGCGCACGACGTAGGAGTCCAGGAACAGGCCGGCGCGCTCGCGGCGCAGGGCCAGCAGCGTCCCGGGCCGGCGCACGCGTTGCAGCTGCGGACCGTAGGCGAGGTTGAACGTCGCAGGGCCGCGCACGACGACGACCGTCTCGTCGGCGCGCGTGCTCACCGCCAGCGCCACGGCGCCCGCGATCAGCAGCGCGGCGAGCGCCATGACCGCCACCCGCCCGGCGCGCGGAAGCGTCGCCACGAGCTGCGGCAGGGTCGGGCCGTACTGCGGCTTGACGGCGGACATCGGCGCATTGTGACGACTCACCGCGGGCCGCCGGTGGGCGCGACGCTGGACGGAAGATCGGTCTCCTCGCGCAACTCTGTATCTCAGACGGCGTTTTCCGATCTAGGAAGCAGAGATGCCACGATGGCCACGACGACTCATCCTCAACTGCACAAGCCGATCCATTACGACAGCGTTCGCCATCGCCTGTGGATCTTCGGTCAGCGCTGCCATCACGGCGCGACGGGCGCGGTCCTGACGTTCGCGGGAGCCGTCGGCGTCGCGCTCATGGCCCACGACTGGAAGGACCGCTCGGTCTGGTTCAGTCGGGGCTGGCAGGACGAGTAGTCACTGGCCGATCGAGAACATCGCCTCCAGGTCGTAGCGCGAGAAGGCCTCGAAGGCGACCATCGTGTGCGTGCGCGCGACGCCGTGCATCGTCGAGATGGCGCCCGTGACGACGCCGGCCAGATCCTCGTGACGCGACACGGCGACGATGCAGACGAAGTCCCATTCGCCCGTGACCGAATAGGCCTCTCGAACGCCGTCGATGTCGGCCAGCGCCCCTCCGAGGGTCGACATGACGTCTCGCTCGGCCTCGACGAGCACGATCGCATGGGTCATCGCTGCATCCCTTCGTTGTTGTCATGGCGCCGCGCCGACAGCTCGCGGGCGAGTTCGAAGCCGACCGACACCCCGACGAGCATCGCCAGGCGCGTCTCCTCCGCGACGAGCGCTCCGATCGCGCGTGCGCGCTCGGTCGGGTCCTCGGTCCCGGACACCTGCGCGAGCTGCGCCTCGTGCGCCTCGCCGAACCAGCCGCCCGCCTGCAGCGCGGCGCCGAGCACGCGCTGCAGGCCGGGCGCCGCATGCGTGACGACCTCCTGCGCGTGGCCGAAGCGCTTGGGGTCCGACAATGCCTCGACGGCCGCGTCGACCTCCTCGGCCGTGTAGGTCTGCATCAACGGGCCGGCCTCAGGCCGGCGAGCGCGAGACCGGCGAGCGCGCCGAGGGCGCCGCCGATCACCCCCGCGAAGGCGCTGCCCTGCGACAGGGCGGGCACGAGCAACAGGACGGCCGCGATGACGAGCACGCCCAGCAGGTCGGCGTCGTCGTCGCCGTCGCCGCGCCGGCGCTCGAGCAGGACCGGCACGAGCCAGGCGCACAGCAGGCCGAGCGCGGCGCCGTGCGAGCCGTACACGAGGTTGCCGGGATCGACCGCCACGGCGATCGCCAGCGCGCCCGGCCCGCACAGGGCGAACAGCGCGACGACGACCAACGGTCCGTGGCGCCGCTCGATCAGCCAGCCGAAGAGC
>JAVEDG010000101.1 GCA_030841245.1 Actinomycetota bacterium | reverse complement strand
TCGCGGCAGTCCCCCGGATCGCTGCGCCTCGACGCGCCACGCCACAGCCCCCCCGTCACGATCCAGGCGATCGGCGGGCTGGCACCGGGGATGACCGCGACCATGCTCGGCCGGGCCGACCGCGGCGACCTGCGCGGCCTGGCCGCGACCACGTGTGTGCCGCCTGGCACCGACTTCTGGTTCGTCGGCAGCGGCTCGGCCGTCGGACAACGCGGGCGGCTCTACCTCAGCAACCCCTCGCCCGCACCGGCGCTGGTCGACGTCACGCTCTTCGGCCCGGACGGCCGGGTGCAGGCGCCGGCAGGTCGCCAGATCGCCGTGGCGGCCGGCGGCCAGGAGGTGCGCAAGCTCGACGCGCTGGCCCCCGGCGTCGCCCGCTTCGGCCTGCACGTGCAGGTCCGCCAGGGTCGGGTTGCGGCCGCGGTCCGCGACCAGCAGGTCGACGGGCTGATCCAGAAGGGCACGGACTGGGTTCCCGCGGCGGCGCCTCCCGCCCGCCACCAGGTGCTCGTCGGGGTGCCGGCCGGGCCGGGGTCGCGCAGTCTGCAGGTCATGGTTCCCGGCGACTCGGACGCCATCGTGCGGGTCAGGCTGGTCAACGAGGACGGGTCGAGCGCCCCGGCCGGTCTCGACGTGATCGAGTCGCCCTCGCACGCGGTCTCGCAGGTCGAGCTCTCGGGCGTGACCCGCGGGCGGGCCGTCGCGGTCGAGCTCTCCTCCGACGTGCCGATCGTCGCCGGCGTGCTCGCTCGCACCGAGGGCGGCGCCACGTCCCCCGCCGACATCGCCTACGCCACCTCGGGCCGGGCGCTGTCCGACCAGGCGCCGGGCCTTCTGGTGGTGGCCCCGGTCGCAGGGGCGGCGCCGACCCGGGTGCTCGTCCTGGCCGCGCCCGGTCGGCGGGCGCAGGTGGTCCTCGAACCTCTCGGCGGCGATCCGGGCAAGCGGACCGTGGTGGATGTCCCGGCGCAGTCGCTGCGGCTCGTGCCGGTCAGCGACGTCACCACCGCCGGGCTCGCGGCGTTCACGGTCACGCCCTCGGCCGGGTCGGGGGCGGTCATGGCCGCCCTCGACGTGAGCGAGAAAGGCCCCGACGGCGGCCTGCTCACGGCTTGGCCGCTGGTCCCGGGGCGCTACCGGGTCGCGGTGCCCGTCGTGGTGGCCGACATCACCACCGGGCTGCCCTGAGGCTCATTCGCTGCCGTAGTCCGGGTCGACGGTGGAGGGCTCCAGGCCGAGCAGGTCCGCGACCTCCTCGATCACCACGTCGAGGACGAGCGCGGCGCGGGCCGGCCCCGGTGCCGACCGGCCCTCGATCGGTCGTCGGTAGACCACGAGGGCGGCCGACCTCCCTGGCGCGGCCGGCTCGGCCCGCCCCAGCGGCACCGCGACCTCGTCACCGGGCTCGGGCTCCGGAGGCACGTCCTCGATCACGACCTGCACCGAGGCCATCGCGTCCTCCCAACGGCGCTCGATGCGCTCGACGGCGTCGATCACCAGGTCCTCGAACCCTTCGGCCCTGGTGCGCCCCAGCGGCAGGTCGCTCGGGACCAGCGGGCCACGCATCCCCCTGCCACGACGATCTCGGTGTCGGGTGGCCATGAGGGCGAGGCTATGCGCTGCCGCGTCCGGCCAGGAGCCCCGGACCTGGCGGCGGATCCCGGCCCGCGCCGCGGCGGCCGGCGACGCGCCGGGGAAGGTCCACCCTGAGGTGGTCACCGGTCGCTACCGTCTGCCCGTGAGCCCAGTACGCCGCTGCTCGCGGTCCGCGTGCGGCCGCCAGGCGGTGGCCACGCTCACCTATGTCTACTCCGACTCCACAGCCGTGCTCGGGCCGCTCGCGACGTACGCCGAGCCGCACTGCTACGACCTGTGCGTCGCACACTCCGAGCGGCTCACCGCGCCGCGAGGCTGGGAGGTGCTGCGCCTTGCGCCGGACCCGGACGCCGGTGCACGCAGCAGCGACGACCTGGAGGCGCTGGCCGACGCCGTGCGGGAGGCGGCTCGCCCGGACCCTGCCGGGGTGCCGGCCGTGCCTGCGGGCAGCAGGCGGGGACACCTGCGGGTGCTGCCGACCCCGGACGCCTAGTTCCGGAAAACAGCCGGCCGCAGCCGGCCGCGGCCGGCCTCAGCGGGCTCCGGCCCCGCTGCTCGACCGGCGGCCGGACGCGGTTGTCCGGTTTCACCCAGAACCGCCCGTTGCTCAAGTGACACGCGGTCGGGTGCCGATGCAACGAGAGTCATCCGCCGGCGAGGCCCCGCACCACCTTCATTCTTCCTGGGCCGGGCCGGTACCGCACGAACCGTCCTCGGTCTCATCGGAGTTGTCATGGCTCGTTCCACAGCTGCTGCACGCCCGCACGTCCCCCTCGGCTCGCTCACCCAGCCCGGCGCCCGCGCCGGCGCCAGCTGCCATGCCTGTGGCAGCGAGCGGGTGACCAGGATCGCGATGTGCCTCACCGACGGTTCGCCGGTGGAGTTCACTTCCTGCCACCGCTGCGAGCACCGGACCTGGGAGGAGCGCGGCCGCGCGCTGCCCGTCACCCACGTGCTGGACAAGACCCGGAAGCTCTGACCTGCCGGACCCGCGATCGGTGGGTGCCTCCGCGCCCGGCCGGTAGGCTCGCGCAGTGCCCGACCTGTCCGCGATCGTCAAGGCCTACGACGTCCGCGGCGTGGTGCCGGACCAGCTCGACGAGAGCGTCGCCCGGGCGATCGGTGCCGCCTTCGTCCAGGTCGTCGGCGCCCAGGGGTCGACGGTCGCCGTGGGCTACGACATGCGGCCCTCGTCCCCGGGTCTGGCCGCGGCCTTCGCCGACGGCGCGACCGGGCAGGGGGCCGACGTCGTCGTCATCGGGCTGGCCTCCACCGACGAGCTCTACTTCGCCAGCGGCCACCTCGACGTCCCCGGCGCGATGTTCACCGCCAGCCACAACCCGGCCCACTACAACGGCATCAAGATGTGCCGCGCCGGCGCCGGACCGATCGGGGCGGACACCGGGCTGGCCGAGATCCGCGAGCTCGCCGAGCACGGCGTCGCGGAGCCGGCCGCCGCCCGGGGAACGGTGCAGGAACGCGACCTGCTCCCGGAGTACGCCGCCTACCTGCGTGACCTGGTCGACCTGCGCGGCATCCGCCCGCTCTCGGTCGTCGTCGACGCAGGGAACGGCATGGCAGGGCACACGGTCCCGCAGGTGCTCTCCGGCCTCCCGCTGACGATCCACCCGCTGTACTTCGAGCTGGACGGGACCTTCCCCAACCACGAGGCCAACCCCCTCGACCCGGCGAACCTGGTCGACGTCCGACGCGCCGTGCGCGACGTCGGCGCCGACCTCGGTCTGGCGTTCGACGGCGACGCCGACCGCTGCTTCGTCATCGACGAACGCGGCGAGCCGGTCAGCCCGTCGGCGGTCACGGCCATGGTGGCGCTGCGCGAGCTCGAGAAGCATCCGGGTGCGAGCATCATCCACAACCTGATCACCTCGCGCGCGGTGCCGGAGATCGTGCTCGAGCACGGCGGTCGACCGGTCCGGACCCGGGTCGGTCACTCGTTCATCAAGACGGAGATGGCGCGGACCGGAGCGGTGTTCGGCGGGGAGCACTCGGCGCACTACTACTTCCGTGACTTCTGGCGTGCCGACACCGGGATGCTGGCCGCGATGCACGTCCTGGCCGCCCTCGGCGCGCAGGAGCGGCCGCTCTCCGAGCTCGTCGTCGGCTACGAGCGCTACGTGTCCTCCGGCGAGGTCAACAGCGAGGTCACTGACCCGGTGGCGCGCTCGGCCGATGTACGTGCCGCGTTCGTCGATCGTGAGGTGCAGCTCGACGACCTGGACGGCCTCACCGTGGACGCGGCAACGTGGTGGTTCAACCTGCGGGTGTCCAACACCGAGCCCCTGCTCCGCCTCAACGTCGAGGCGGAGGACGACGCGACCATGACCGCTGTGCGCGACGAGGTGCTCGCGCTGATCCGGAAGGAGCCCTGAGGTGAACCTCGATGCGAGGCTGCTCGAGATCCTCGCCTGCCCGCAGTGCCACGCGCCGTTGCGCGTGGACGACGAAGCGGACGAGCTGGTCTGCACGTCCGACACCTGCGGCCTGGCCTACCCGGTTCGCGACGACATCCCGGTGCTTCTCATCGACGAGGCCCGTAAGCCCCGATGAGCGAGGGCATCGACGAGTCGGTCGTCGACGACGCCGCGGCCCTGGCCGAGCGCGATCCCGCCGGGATGCTGCGGGCGCTGGCCAGCGCCGGAGCCCAGGTGCGCCAGGCCCTGCGCGAGACGGACGAGGCGCTGCTGGACATCGCGGCGGAGGACGGCCGGCCGCGCGCCGTGCTGATCGCGGGCATGGGAGGGTCCGGGATCACCGCTGACGTGGTCGCGGCCGTCACCGGGACTGCCTGCCCGGTGCCCGTCGTGGCGCACCGCGGCTTCCGGCTGCCCGGTTGGGTGGGTGCGGCCGACCTCGTCGTCGGTGTCTCGTCCTCCGGGCAGACCGAGGAGACGCTGGCGACCGTCGACGAGGCGCTGCGCCGCGGCGCGCGGGTGGTGACGGTCGGCGCTGCGGGCTCGCCGCTCGCGCAACGGGCCGAAGGTGGCCGCTCGGTGCACCTCGGGGCGGCCGTGGCCGACCGCAAGCCGCGGGCCAACCTGTGGGCCATGTCGGTGCCCGTGCTGCTGCTCGTCGACCGGCTGGGCCTGACCTCCGTGCCCCGCGCGACGCTAGCCGAGGTGGCCGACCAGCTGGACCGGACCAGCGAGGTGTGCGGTCCGGTGTCCGACACGTTCGACAACCCGGCCAAGCGGCTGGCCCTGGCGCTGGCGGGCAGTCTGCCCTACGTCTGGGGTGGCAGCGAGATCGCGGCCACCGCCGCCCACCGCTTCACCTGCCAGCTCGCCGAGAACGCCAAGATCCCGGCGGTGGACGGCGCGTTGCCGGAGGTCGCGCACAACCAGGTGATGGCTCTCGAGGGTGCCTTCGGCGCCGGGGCCTCCGCCGGAGTCGAGGACATCTTCCGTGACCCCGACCTGAACGCGCCCTCGCGGACGCGCATCCAGCTCGTGCTGCTCGCCGACCCCCAGGAGCTGCCGGAGATCACCCGGGGGCGGCATGCCGTCGCGCGGCTCGCCGAGTCCTACGACGTGCCGGTCCAGGAGGTCGGCGCGGTCGACGGTCATGCCGTCGCGCGACTGGCCAGCCTGGTCGCCCCCTGCGACTTCGCGAGCGTCTACTACGCGCTCCTGCACGGCATCGACCCGACGCCGATCGCGGCCATCGACCGGCTCAAGCGGGACGACCGACCGTGAGTACCGCCGGCCAGGCTGGGCGGGCCATCGTGGCGGCGCTGCTCGCCAACCTCGGCATCGCTGTGACGAAGTTCCTCGCCTTCCTGCTCACGTCCTCGTCGTCGATGCTCGCCGAGTCGATCCACTCCCTCGCCGACACCGGCAACCAGGGACTGCTGCTGCTCGGGGGGAAACGGGCCCAGCGCGAGGAGTCGAGCACGCACCCTTTCGGCTACGGTCGCGAGCGCTACCTCTATGCCTTCCTCGTCTCCATCGTGCTGTTCTCGGTCGGCGGGCTGTTCGCGCTCTACGAGGGCTATCACAAGGTCCAGGAGCGGGAAGGGATCCACGGCTGGGCCTGGGTCCCGGTGACGGTCCTGGTCGTGGCCGTTGGGCTCGAGTCGTTCTCCTTCCGCACCGCCATCCGCGAGTCGCGGCTGACCAAGGGCGCCCAGACCTGGGTCCAGTTCGTCCGCCGTGCCAAGGCCCCCGAGCTGCCGGTCGTGCTGCTCGAGGACCTCGCGGCGCTGATCGGACTGCTGCTGGCCCTGGGCGGCGTCGCGCTGACGCTGGCGACCGGCGACGGGATCTGGGACGGCATCGGGACGATGTCCATCGGCGTCCTGCTGGTCGCCGTCGCGGTGGTGCTGGGAGTCGAGACCAAGAGCCTGCTGCTGGGGGAGAGCGCCACCCGTGCCGTGGTCACGCAGATCCAGGCGGCGCTGGAGGCCGAGCCGCTGGTGGAGCGCGTCATCCACATGCGCACGATGCACCTCGGGCCGGAGGAGCTGCTGGTCGCGGCGAAGATCGCGGTGCGCCACGACGAGTCGGCCGGAGACGTCGCGCGCGCCATCGACGCGGCCGAGGCGCGGATCCGCGCCGCCGTGCCGATCGCCCGGGTGATCTACCTGGAGCCGGACATCTTCACCGAGCCCGCCGGGTCCAGCCCGCCCGGGGGCACCGGCTTGGTGGTCTGACGGGCTTGGTGTTCTGACGGGCATGGTGGTCTGACGGGCTTGGTGGTCTGACAGGCGGTGGTGGTCCGACAGACGTGCTACCGGTTATCCTGGCCGTGGAGTTGTCGGCGTCACTGATGGGAGGCCCGGAGGGGCCACGCCGGGCAGCGCTCCACCACCGCGCTTCGGTGACACGCGCCCCCGACTGCCCACAAGGAGTGACATGACCGACCTGCTTAAGGCCGACTTCAAGGTCGCCGACCTCTCGCTCGCCGAGTTCGGCCGCAAGGAGATCCGTCTCGCCCAGCACGAGATGCCGGGTCTGATGGCCATCCGCGAGGAGTTCGCCCAGAGCCGGCCGCTGGCCGGCGCCCGGATCGCCGGGTCGCTGCACATGACCGTGCAGACCGCCGTACTCATCGAGACGCTGACCGCGCTCGGCGCCGACGTGCGCTGGTGCTCCTGCAACATCTTCTCGACCCAGGACCACGCAGCCGCGGCCGTCGCGGTCGGCCCGGACGGCACCCCGGAGGAGCCCAGTGGCGTGCCGGTCTTCGCCTGGAAGGGCGAGACGCTCGACGAGTACTGGTGGTGCACCGAGCAGATCCTGGCCTGGCCGGACGGTGCCGGCCCGAACATGATTCTCGACGACGGGGGCGACGCCACTCTGCTCGTGCACAAGGGCGTGGAGTTCGAGCGGGCGGGCGCCGTGCCGCAGGCGACGGAGGACGACCCGGAGGAGTACGTCGTGACCCTCGACGTGCTGCGGCGCACCCTGGCCGAGGACGCGTCGAGGTGGAGCCGGGTCGCCGGGGACATCAAGGGCGT
>JAVEDG010000048.1 GCA_030841245.1 Actinomycetota bacterium | reverse complement strand
GTTCGCCGCTGCTCGGGCTCATCGAGCATCTCCCTGATCCGCAGCGTGATGCCCTTGCTGTCGCCTTCGGCCTCAGCTCCGGGCCTGCGCCGAGCCCGTTCCTCGTCGGGCTCGCGGCTCTCGGCCTCCTTTCTGAAGCGGCCGAGCAGCAGCCCATCCTGTGCATCATCGACGACGCGCAGTGGCTGGACGGCGCATCAGCCCGAGCGCTTGCGTTCGTGGCTCGCCGTCTGCTGGCAGAGAGGATCGCGCTCGCGTTCGCGGCGCGAAACGTGGGCGCCGGGCTGGCCAGGTTCCCGCAGCTTCGCGTCGATCCGCTCGGCCGCCGGGATGCACGGGAGCTGTTGGAGTCCGTCCTCGCTGCCCGGCTTGACGAGTCCGTGCTCGAGCGGATCGTCGCCGAGACCGGCGGGAATCCGCTCGCGCTTCTCGAGCTCCCGCGCGGGCTGACGCCCGCCCAGCTCGCCGGCGGTTTCGGCCTGCCCGCCGCAATGCCTCTGTCCAGTGGGATCGAGCAGAGCTACATGCGGCGGCTGGCGCGGCTCCCGCGCGACGCGAGGCGGTTGCTGCTCCTGGCTGCGGCAGAGCCGGTCGGCGACTCTGCGCTGCTATGGCGTGCGGCCCAGCAGCTCGAGCTCCCGGAAACGGCTGCGCACGTCCTCGAGTCCGAAGGCTTGCTGACGGTGGACGGTGCAGTTGCGTTCCGTCATCCCCTTGTGCGGTCGGCGGTGTACGGCGCGGCCGAGCCGAGCGACCGGCGCGAGGTCCACCGTGCCCTGGCGGAGGCGACCGATGCGCAGATCGACCCGGATCGGCGCGCCTGGCACCGTGCGCAGGCGGCGTTCGTGCCCGACGAACAGGTGGCCGGCGAGCTCGAGCACTCGGCGGCGCGGGCGCAAGCGCGTGGGGGCTTCGCCGCCGCGGCCGCGTTCCTCGAGCGCGCGGCCGCATTGACCCCCGACCCGGTACGCCGGGCGCAGCGCGCGGTGCTGGCGGCCCAGACGAAGGTCCGGGCGGGCGCACTCGACGATGCGCTCGGCCTGCTCTCCTTGACGGAGGTCGGCGCGCTCGACGAGCTCGATCGGGCTCGAGTCGAACTGCTTCGAGCGCAGGTCGCATTCGCGTCGACACACGGGAGCGAAGCCGCCGCGATGCTGCTCGACGCCGCCCGCCGTCTCACTCCCCTCTCTCCGACGCTCGCGACCGAGACCTATCTCGAGGCCCTCTCGGCGGCGATGATCGCTGGACGAATGGCCGCGCGGGGCACCAGCGCACTCGACGTGGCCCTTGCCGCGAAGGCAGCACCGACGCCGCCCCTCCTCGGCGGTCCCGAGCTGTTGCTCGATGGGCTCGCGACCTTCTTCAGTGAAAGCTACGAGGCCGCCGTCCCGATCCTGCGCCAGGCGCAGGACGCGTTCGACGCCAGCAGCCTGCCCGAGAACGAGCAGTTGCGTTGGAAACGGTTCGCGACCATCTCGTCCGTTCACCTGTGGGATGACGCAGGTTGGGAGGCGATCTCCGAACGCCACGGCCAGATCGCCAGAGAGACCGGCGCACTCGGCGAGCTCCAGCTCGCGTTGAGCCAGAGCATCTACGCGCATCTCTTTGCGGGTGAGCTGACGACGGCTGCGGCGCTCGTCGACGAGATCCGAGGGACGATCGAGGCAACGGGCAGCACACTCGCTCCGTACGGTGCCATCGGACTCGCCGCGCTGCGCGGCCGCGAGGCCGAGGCGGTCTCTCTGATCGACGAAACCCGGAGCGACGTGACGCTCCGAGGAGAAGGACGAGGGCTCTCGGTGCTCGATTGGGCTGGGGCTGTGCTGTACAACGGCCTCGGTCGTTACGAGGAGGCTTGCGCAGCGGCGCTTCGGGTCGTGGGGTATCCACACGACCTCAGCACATCCAACTGGGGCACGGTCGAGTTGATCGAGGCTGCGGTCCGGAACGGGCAGCCCGACATCGCCGCCGACGCTCGTTCGCGCCTCGAGGAAATGACCAGTGCCAGCGGGACGGACTGGGCCCGCGGGGTAGCGGCGCGGTCGGCGGCGCTCCTGGCAGACGATCAGCGAGCCGAGGAACTCTACGTCGAGGCGGTCGATCGCCTCGGCCGGACGCGGATGGCCGTCGATCTCGCTCGTGCTCACCTTCTCTACGGCGAATGGCTGAGACGCAACCGCCGACGTCTTGATGCGCGCGACCAACTGCGGACGGCGCACGACCTCTTCTGCGACTTCGGCAGGAGGCGTTCGCCGAGCGCGCGCGCCTCGAGCTGGAGGCGACCGGGGAACACTCCCGGAAGCGCACCGTCGAGACGAGGGCTGACCTCACCCCACAGGAGGCGCTGATCGCGCGCCTCGCCCGCGACGGCTTCTCGAACGCGGAAATCGGTGCGCGTCTCTTCATCAGCAGGCACACCGTCGAGTACCACCTGCGCAAGGTCTTTGCCAAGCTCGGCATCAACTCGCGCACCAAGCTCGCTCAGACGCTTCCTCCCGAGCCGGGCGCGGCGCCCGCTCTCCTAGGTCGCGGCACGTGAGCGATGGCTGACGACGGCAACGCGAGGATCATCGCGGAGTTCCGGGCCAATGACGGGCGGGTAGGCGGCTTCTTCGTGGGAAAGCCGATGCTTCTCCTGCACCACAGAGGCCGAAAGAGCGGCCGGGACTACGTGTCGCCGACCCTCTATCTCCCGGACGGGGACGACCCCGCTGCGATGTACATCTTCGCGACCATGGGTGGCGCGCCGACCAACCCCGGTTGGTACTACAACGTCGTGAGCGCCGGCCGCGCCGAGGTCGAGGTTGGGACCGAGACGTTCGAGGTGACGGTGCAGCAGCTGACCGGCGAGCGACGGGACGAGGTGTACGCCGAGCAGGCCCGACGCTGGGAGGACTTCCTGGGCTACGAGGAGAAGACGCGAGGCGTCCGCACGATCCCTGTCCTGGCTCTCCGCCGGGTCAGCCCGCCGGTGCATTGATGTTGATCAGCCAGGCGATGCCGAACTGGTCGACGCACATGCCGAACTCGTCGCCCCACACCTGCTTCTCCATCGGCATGGTGACGGTCCCGCTGCCGGACAGCTTGTCGAAGTAGCCGCGCAGCTCGTCGCCGTCGTCGCCGCTGACGCTCACCGAGATGTTGTTGCCGGGGCTGTGCTCCATGTCCGGCGGCGTGTCGGCCGCCATCAGGAGGAAGCCGCGGTCGGTCTCCAGCTGGGAGTGCATCACCCGGTCGGCGACTGCAGGGTCGGGCTGGCCGAACTCCCCGAACGTGTTGATGTCCAAGCTGCCGCCGAAGACTTCCTTGTAGAACTCCATCGCCTGGCGGGCGTTGTCCTTGAAGGCGAAGTACGGGTTGAGCCGTGAGGTCATCGGGCTGCTCCTTGCTCCTAGCGGGACGTCGTCCCGACACTAGTCGCGGTGACCGACATGGCGGAACGGCCCAGGAGCTGTAGTGCTGGGTGCACGCCGCGACGCTCGCCCGGTCAGCCCGGCTCGGTCAGCTCGGCCAACCTGGCCACGCCGTCCTCGGCCCGGCTCCCGCCCGCGAGGACCAGTGTCCTCGCTGCTTGGTAGAGGGCACCGACGGAGTCGAACCTGCCGGCCAGCTCCACCAACGTGCCGCTGTCGTGAGAAGCGAGGGCGCAGGCCCTGTCGGTGATCGCTGTGGCCAGCGGGTTGCCTGACGCGACCACGGCCGCGTCGGCGCATCTCTCTTCCGCGTCTGCGTCGGCGGCCAGCACTGCAGCCTCTGCCAGCAACGCCGCCCGCCACTGCACCATAAGGTGGCGGTACCAGGTGGCCGCACCGTCGGAGTCTTCCGTGAGAGCGGCACGCGCCAGTACCGCTTTTCCCTTGTGCAGCAACAGGATCGCGTCGAACACGCTGCCGTACCCCGATCCCTTGGTCGCCTGGGCGCGGTCCACACCGCGCAACGTCGCGACTGCTCCGAGCCACGTGTCGCGCGACTCGTCGTCGCCGCACAGCCCGTGCACCATGGCGACCGCGGCCGGCCCGATCGCCCGCCCGGCCGCGGTCGGACGCCCGCTCGCGATCCAGTCCGTCAGGTAGACCGCGCCGGCCGCGAGGGCGGAGCGCCAGCGGCCGGCCAGGGCGTCGGGCGCGAGCCCCGCCTCGACCGCGAGGTCGCGCTGCTCCCGCAGGAAGACGAGCGAACGGTGGCGGTCGCCGTACCCACAGGCCGCCGCGAGGTCGCCGGCCCCGATGCCGGCGAGCGCGCCCATGTGCAGCGCGTCCTTGAGCTCGAGTGCCGAGGTCGGCTCGACGGGGAGCCCATGGAACAGGGCGATCCGTCGGGCGGCGACCCGAGCAGCCTCGACGGGCCGCCCGCCCGTCATGTGAGTCGCCGTCAGGATGTCGAGGGCGGCGCTCTCGCGGATCCGGTCGCCGCTGCGGCGCGCGGACTCGGCCACGCGCTCGGCGACCTGACGGGCGACCTGCGCGCTCTGCGGGTCGGCCGGGTCGCCCGGTGCGCCCTGGCGACGAGAGCCGCGGTCCGCGGCGTCGGATCTCTGCTGGGTATGGCCGCGACCTCGTCGAGCAGCTCCGCCGCCAGCTCGGTCGGCACCGGACCGGCGAACATGCCCTCGAAGCGCAGGACCGTCTCGGCCACCGCGGCCAGGGAGTCGCCGAGGGCGTCCTCGTCGGCCTGTCGGCGCCGCGCGTGCACCGCGGCCAGGCCGAGCCGCAGCGCCTCCTCGCCGAGCACGCGGGACCGCGCGACCGCCACGGCCCGTTCCAGTGCGTCCCCCTCGGTCCGGGGGTCCGTGGCCAGCCGCGCGGCCTGCTCGTACCTCGCCTGCGCCTCGCGCGTGTGGCCGGACCGGAACAGCAGGGTGGCCAGCCCGTCGGCCAGCGCGGTGGCCTCCTGGTGGTGCAGGTCCTGGTGCGCCGCCCACTCCAGCGCGCTGCGCAGGTCGTCGACCACCTCGTCCAGCGGACCCTGCCAGGCCCGCCCGGGGCGCTCGCTGAGAGTGGTGAGGTGCCGGGCCTCGCGGTCTGCCCATTCGAGGTGCATGGCGTACGTCATCGGCGTCATCGGCGTCATCGGCGTCCATCCGCGCACCGGCGTACTGGCGGACCGGCTCGAGCAGCCGCCAACGGTCCGGCATCGAGGCGACGGGCACCACGAGGCTCTGGTCGGCGAGCCGGCCGAGTGCTGCGCGAACGTCGGCCGTCCTGACCCCGCCGTACGCCGCGACGGACGTTGCCGCGTCGACCGTGAAACCTGCCGCGAACACCGAACACCCGGCACAGGACCGCCTGCTCGGCCGAGGCGAGCAGGCGGAAGCTCAACTCGAGGGTGTCGTGCATCGACCGGTGCCGGTGGCCGACTCGCGGGCCGCTGACGAGCAATGCCTCGTGGTCGGCCAGACCGCGCTCGACAACTTCCAATCCCAGAGCCGGTACTCGCACAGCTGCCAGCTCGATCGCGAGAGCCAGCCCGTCGAGGGACCGGCAGACCTCGGCGATCCGCGCCAGCTGGGCGCCGTCGGGGGCCTGCCATCCGGCTGAGACGGCCCGCTGGACGAACAGTTCCACGGCGTCCCCGCCGGCCGACAGCCCGCCCAGGGTGAAGACCTGCTCGAACGGGAGCACCAGACGTGCCCGACTGGTGACCAGGACATGCAGCAGGGGGCAGCCCGACACCAGCGACTCGACCAGCAGCGCGACAGCGTTGACGACGTGCTCGCAGTTGTCGAGCACCAGCAGGGTGGGTTGCTCGCCGAGGCCGCGCAACAGCGCGGCGACCGTGTCGCGCCCTGGAAGGTCGGCGACGCCGCACGCCTCGGCGACCGCAGCCGGCAGGCCCGCCGGCTCGGAGACGGGCGCCAGGTCGACGTACGACACCCGTCCCGCGAACCGGTCCTGCACGTGGCTCATGACCGTCTGGGCGAGCCGGGTCTTGCCCGCGCCACCAGGGCCGACGACGCTCACCAGCCGGTGCGCGAGCAGCCTGCCTGCCAGGTCGGACAGCTCCCGGGCCCGTCCCACGAACGACGTCAACGGCAGCGGCAACGGCGCCGGAGTGGCTCCGCGTTGCGCCGCTGCGTAACGGACGAGCTCGCGATGCCCCGGGATGGCGAGCTTGCGGCGCAGCCAAGCCGCATGGCTCTCGACCGTGCGGACGGACAGGAACAGCCGGCCGGCGATCTCCGCGTGCGTCAGGTGCTCGCCGAGCAGCGCCAGCACCTCGGCCTCCCGCACCGACACAGCGGCGTCCACGTTGCACAGTCTGCCGTCGATTCCGAGGCAGATCCGGGGTTGCTACGGATGCCCTGCACCGCGGCCGGCTCCGAGACTGCGGTCAGCGCCGGAACCCACCGGCCGCAACGAGAGGAACCGAGATGGGATCAGCACCCGCCCAGTCGCAGCTGTGGGGTCGCCAGGTCGCCACCTGGTCACGTGAGATCGAGCCGCAGATGGCGCCGATGTACGACGCCGCCCTGGATGCGCTCAGCCCGCTCGAGGGAGCGCGGCTGCTCGACGCCGGGTGCGGCGCCGGGCTGGCGCTGCGCAAGGCAGCCGACCGGGGCGCCGTCGTCGCCGGGCTCGACGCCACGCCGGCGCTGCTCGCGGTCGCCCGGGAGCGGGTGCCGCAGGCAGACCTTCGCGAAGGTGACATCGACGCGCTCCCGCACGAGGACAAGACCTTCGACGCCGTGACCGCCTTCAACGCGATCCAGTACGCCGTGGACCCGGCTCAGGCGGTCGCTGAGCTGGCTCTCGCGTGGCCGGGCCCGGCGGCCGCGTCGTGATCGGCATCTGGGGGGACCCCGCACGGTGCGAGACCGAGGGCCTCTTCGCCCGGCTGCGCTCGCTCGCCCCGCCCCCTCCGGGAACTCCCGCTCCGCTGGGGTGCAGCGACCCCGGAGTCGTGGAAGGTCTGCTGGAGAAGGCCGGCCTGACCGTCGTCGACGGCGCCGAGGTCCCCTGCTCGTTCGTGTTCCGTGACCTCGACCACGCCTGGACGGCACACACATCGGCCGGTCCGTTGCAAAGGGTGATCGATGACGTGGGCCCGGCCTCGGTGCGTGAGGTGATCGACGCCGTGCTCGAGGCGGACCGCAAGCCCGACGGCTCGCTCCGCCAGGACAACGTGTTCCGCTTCGTCGTGGCCACCAAGGCCTAGCCACGGACCGCCACGCGTCGGCCGGGAGTTTCCGCAGGTGCGAGGCACCTTAGGCGCCCAAAGCCGGCGTCGGCACAGCCCCGGACGGAGATAGGACATCGTCCCGATGTGGGCGCCCTCCTCAGACGACGAGAGTCAACGGTGTCAGCACCTGCACCACCGAGGAGGACACCATGATCTCGATCGTCGGATCTTTCGCCAGCGTCGAGAACGACTACCGCCGCGAGCGCATCGCACACTCCTGGTCGCGAAACCGCTGGGCGCGGCGGGGCCGCGGCTCCGGCCGCCCGACGGCCGTCGCCGTCCCCAGCTCGGTCGGTGCCCCGTGCGCGGCCTGAATGTCCTGTCCGACCGTGCTACCCGAGCGCTCGCGGCCGAGCTCCGGCACCGGCGACGGGCGTGGGCTGTCGGGTCAGCACGCGATGATGTGTCTCATGTCCCCCGTCGCCGAACCTCGTGGGCCGCTGGTCGGTCGAGCGACTGAGCTCGCCCGGCTGGCGGCCGCCGTCGGCCTGGACGACCCCAGGTCCGACCGTGACCTGCCCGGTGCGGTGCTGGTGAGCGGAGACGCCGGGGTCGGAAAGACCAGACTTCTGGGGGAGCTTGCGACGGAAGCCGAGAAGCTCGGCTACCGAGTCCTCGTCGGTCACTGCCTGGACTTCGGTGACAGCGCGCTGCCCTACCTGCCGTTCAGTGAGGCGTTCGGCCGCCTGGCCACCGAGTCGCCGACCACGGCGACGTCGCTGCTCGAGTCGGTGCCCGCCATCGGCCGTCTGATGCCGTCGCGACGGGTCATCCCGGCCGGCGACGAGGGGACCGACCGTCGCGCCGCATCGGGCGCTGCCGACGAGCAGGTCGAGCGTCCCGACCTGTTCGCCTCCGTCCATGCAGCGCTCGAGCTGCTCGCTCGCGGCCAGCCGCTGCTGCTCGTTGTCGAGGACGTGCACTGGGCCGACCGCTCGACGCGGGAGATCCTCAGCTACCTGTTCTCCCGAGGGTTCGACGACCGGGTGTCGGTGATCGCGTCGTACCGCAGCGACGACCTGCACCGGCGCCACCCGCTGCGCAGCGCGGTCGCCGAGTGGTCGCGGCTACCGAGGGTCACCCGGATCGACCTGGGACGGCTGCCCGACGACGATGTCCGGGCGCTGGTCGAGCAGCTGCACCCGTCGCCGCTCTCGGAGCGGGCGCTGCGCGGCATCGTCGCCCGGGCCGAGGGCAACGCCTTCTTCGCCGAGGAGCTCGTGGAGGCGGCCGAGCTCGGGCCCGAGACGCTGCCGGAGGCACTGGCCGACCTGCTGCTCGTGCGGCTCGACCGGCTCGACGAGGACGCGCGCCTGGTGGTCCGGGCCGCCGCGGTCGCCGGACCCCGCGTCTCGCATTCGCTGCTGGCCCGGGTGGTGAGCGACCAGGTCAGCTCCCTGGACAGCGCGCTGCGCGTCGCCGTCGAGCTCAACCTGCTGGTCCCGACCGGGGGTGACGGGTACGCATTCCGGCACGCTCTGCTCGCCGAGGCGGTGTACGACGACCTGCTGCCCGGTGAGCGGGTGCGGTTGCACGCCACCTACGCGCGAGCGCTCGGCGAGGGCGGCATCGGAGGTACGGCGGCGGAGCTGGCCCGACATGCCAGGGCCGCCGGGGACGTCCTGCTCGCCGCGAGAGCCTCGATCGAGGCCGGCGACGAGGCTCGCGCCGTGGGTGGGCCGGACGAGGCCTTGCGTCACTACGAGCTGGCGCTCGAGCTGGCGACCGACTCCCGAGCGGTCGACGTCGACACTCTGGAGCTGACCACGAAGGCATGCGAGTCGGCGCTCGACGCCGGGCACACCCACCGCGCGATCGCGCTCGCCCGCGACCAGCTGCGCACGATCTCCGACTCGGAACCGCCGTTGCGGCGCGTGCGGCTGATGCGGATCCTTGCCGAGGCCGAAGTGGTGTCCGACACCGAGGCCGACCACGCGGCGGCCGTGACGAGCGACGCGCTGTCCCTGCTCGCCGAGCACCCGGACGACCGGTGGCGCGCCCGCCTGTTGGCCCTGCACGCGCGAGCTCTCTCCGAGCAGCGCCGTCACGAGGAGGCCGTCACCGCGGCGGTCGAGGCGCTCGAGCTGGCCGACCGCGTCGGCCTTCCCGAGGTCGTGGCTGGGGCGCGGACGACGTTGGCCCGGTTGAGGGAGCGCCCCGGAGAGACGGCTGCATCGATCGCCCAGCTCGAGGAGTCGGTGGTGCTGGCGCGCGCGGCCGGAGAGCTGAGCACCGAGCTGCGCAGCATGTTCAACGTGGGCACGCTGCAGTACGAGAACGGCGACCTCGCCGCGGCGGATGCGGCGTACGCGCGGGCCCGGGCCCGCGCGCGAGAGGCCGGTCGACCCTGGGCGCCCTACGCACTGGAGTCCCGGGTGCTGGGCATCCAGGCCCTCTACGTCCTCGGCGACTGGGACCAGGCGAGCGCCCTGGCGGACCTGCGTCGGGATTCGCCGCCCGAGGTGGCGGAGGCCATGGTGACGGCGAGCGGACTGCTGGTGCGGGCCGGCCGCGGCGAGACGGGTGCGCTCGCCGTACTTCCCTCCCTCGCCTCGGTGGCCCGCCGGGAAGGAATGGTCTCGCTGTTCTCCGGAATGGCCGCGGTCGACCTGCACGGTGACAGCGGCGACATCGCCGCTGCGGGGCAGTCCCACGACGACACGGTCGCGGCGCTGGGGGAGATCTGGGCCAACAAGCTGTTCCAAGGCCGGATCCGG
>JAVEDG010000012.1 GCA_030841245.1 Actinomycetota bacterium | reverse complement strand
CGTCACGTCGAGCATCGGGTGGGTACGCCGTCGCTCGACCGCCACGAAGACGACCACCAGTACGGCGGTGACGGCGAAGCCGCCCAGCGTCGGCGAAGACGTCCAGCCTCGGCCGGAGGCCTCGATCAGGGTGTAGACGAGGACACCGATCGCGGCGGACGACGTGAGCAGGCCGGGGACGTCGATGCGGGCCGCCGCCGGGTCCCTCGACTCCGGCACCACCCAAGCAGCCAGGACAGCGGCGAACAGGGCGACGGGGACCAGCGCGGCGAACACCGACGGCCACGCGAAGTGAGCCAGCAACAACCCGCCGGTGACCGGCCCTACGGCGACGCCCAGACCCGTGACGGCTCCCCACACGCCGATCGCCTTGGCCCGCTCGCCGCGGTCGGGGAACGTGTTGGTGATGATCGACAGCGTGGTCGGGAAGATCAGCGCCGCGAAGGCACCCATCACGAAGCGCACGGCGACCAGCGCGCCCGCGCTGCCGACCAGTGCCCCGGCGCCGCTCGCCGCGGCGAAGCCCACGAGCCCGACCAGCAGCGCCGGCCGCCGGCCGAACCGGTCTCCGAGCGAGCCCGCGGTCAGGACCAGCGCGGCGAACGCCAGGTTGTAGCCGTCGACGATCCACTGCAGGTCGCGGGTCGACGCGCCGAGCTGGCGACCGAGGTCGGGCAGCGCCACGTTGACGATCGTGGTGTCCAGGTTGATCGCGAAGGCCGCCAGGCAGACGGTGGCCAGCACGGCACCGCGGTGGCGTGAGGCGGTGGGGTTCACGGCTGCTCCCGGGGAGAGTGCTGATGTTGACAGCGACAACATTGACGAGCATGGCCGATGTTGTGGACACTGTCAACATGTCGGCCCCGGAGAGTCCCCGGCCCTACCACCACGGGCAGCTGCGCGACTCGCTCGTGCAGGCCGGGCTCGGGCTGGCGCGCGCCGGTGGGCCCGACGCAGTGGTGCTGCGCGGAGTGACCCGCCAGGCCGGCGTGTCGCACAACGCGGCGTACCGGCACTTCGCGGACCGCGACGAGCTGCTGCGCGCGGTCTGCGAGCGGTGCATGACCGAGCTCGCCCTGCTCATGGAGCAGCGACTGGCGTCAGTCCGGACCCGCAAGCCCGTGGAGCGGGCCTGGGCGAGGCTCTCGGCCATCGGGCGGGCCTACGTCGAGTTCGCGACGACGGAGACCGGCTGGTTCCGCACGGCGTTCGCGGTCCCGCAGACGACCCACCCGTTCGCCCCGGGGGAGGGCGTCGGCGCCAGCGGCCTCGGGCCCTACGAGCTGCTGGGCGCCGGCCTCGACGAGCTGGTCGCCGCCGGGGCGATAGCGGCGGGGCGGCGGCCCGGGGCGGAGTACGCCGCCTGGTCGGCCGTCCACGGTCTGTCGACGCTGCTCACCGACGGACCCCTGCGGACGCTGCCGCCGACAGAACGAGAGCGAGCGCTGGACGTGGTGATCGACGGGGTCCGGCGCGGGCTGTGACCCTGCGACGGGGGCTGCCGTCGATCAGACGTAACGCTCGAGGATCGAGGACTCGGCGAGCCGGGACAGACCCTCGCGGATGCTGCGCGCCCGGGACTCGCCGACGCCGTCGACGGTCTGGAGATCGTCGATGCTCGCGGCCAGCAGCTTCTGCAGGCTGCCGAAGTGCTCGACCAGGCGGTCGATGACGAGACCAGGCAACCGGGGGACCCGGGCCAGCAACCGGTAGCCGCGCGGGCTGACGGCCGCGTCGATGCCCTCGCCGCCGTTGTAACCGAGCGCGCGGGCAACCGCGATCGGGTCGAGCAGCTCGAGGGCATCGAGCTGGTCGAGCTCGGTCATGACGTCCTCGGCCGTGCGTGCCCGCCGACCCGTGGCCGGGGGCAGGTAGTCGCGGGCGATCAGCTCGCGGTCCGGCTCGACCCCGGCGATCAGCTCGTCGAGCTGGAGGGTGAGCAACCGCCCGTCGGTGCCGAGCTCGACGACGTACCCCTCGATCTCGCCGGCGATGCGGCGCACCATCTCCAGCCGCTGGGCCACCGAGGCGACGTCGCGGACCGTGACGAG
This sequence comes from Actinomycetota bacterium, assembly GCA_030841245.1. Classification (GTDB taxonomy): domain Bacteria; phylum Actinomycetota; class Actinomycetes; order JACCUZ01; family JACCUZ01; genus JAVEDG01. The sequence goes on along the minus strand of JAVEDG010000012.1, from coordinate 453 downwards.
GTCCTCGATCTCGAGGGCGGACAGGGTGCCGGACACCTCGTCGAGTCGCAGCTTGTAGCGCTCCAGGGTGGCCAGCGCCTGGTTGGCACGGGACAGGATCTGCGTCGAGTCCTCGAGGACGTACCGCTGGCCCTCGACGTAGATGGCCACGATGCTCATCGACTGGCTGACCGAGATCACCGGCAGCGCGGTCTGCTTGTTCACCCGGTCAGCCGTGCGGTGCCGGGTGCCCGACTCGTCGGTCGGGATGGCCGGGTCGGGCACCATCTGCACGGCCGCGCGCAGGATGCGGGTGCAGTCGCGGTCGACCACGATGGCGCCGTCCATCTTGGCCAGCTCGCGCAGGCGGGTCGCCGAGAACTCGACGTCGAGGGGGAAGCCCCCGGTCGACAGGCTCTCGACCGTCCGGTCGTGGCCCAGCACGATGATGGCGCCGGTGCGCCCGCGCAGGAT
>JAVEDG010000388.1 GCA_030841245.1 Actinomycetota bacterium | reverse complement strand
CGCCAGCGCGCTGGTCAGCGCCCGGTCCCCGGGTACGCCGCTGAGCGGCCGGATCACGAAGTCCTGCGCGGTGTCCACCGGGTGCGTGACGCCGAACCAGTTCTGCGGCGTGAAGGGGCCGACCTTCTGCGCCGCACCGGGGTCGTGGGTGTACGGGGCGCCGTAGGTGGCCGACCCGCTGGAGCCGTCGAGCTCGGCCGCAGCGGTCAGGGCGAAGTCACCCGGCGCCGTCTTGGCCCAGGTCGAGAGGGTGATCTGCTTCTCGTCGGGCGAGGAGAACAGGGCCGCCAGCGCCACGGTGAGCACCGTCACCACGACCAGCGCGATGACGAACTCCTTGACCAGGTCGTAGGGCCGCTGCGCACCCGACCACTTGCCGGACGGGGCCCGCGCGCGTGCGGTCGCCGCGGAGGCGGTGGCCGCGGTCATCGGGTCACCTGCCGGGGAACCTCGGGTGCTGTCTCCTCCATGGTTTCCGCGCCGAACGGCGGGACGACTCCCCGCCGCCGTACCTGCAGGACGTGGACGCCGATGATCGCGCCCATCACCAGCGGCAGCAGAACGATGTGCCACATCAGCATCTGACCGAAGTCGAGCACGTTGAAGTAGGCACCGATGCCCACCGAGTTCAGCCCGTCCTTGGCCTGGGTGGAGATCCACTGGGCGTCGAGGTTTGACTGCACGAGGTAGCCGGTGAAGGCGGCCCCGATCGAGGCGAGGAAGCTCAGCGCCCCTGTCACCCAGGTCATGGCGCGTTTCCCGCGCCAGGCCGCCATGAAGAACTTGGCCCAGAGGTGGATGACCATGAAGGCCATGAACATCTCCACACTCCACAGGTGCAGGCTGTTCACGAAGTGGCCGGTGCTGGAGACGTGCCACCACTGCGGCCCGCGGATCGCGAGGATCCCGCCGGAGACGAGCACGACGAGCAGAGCGGCGAGCGTGAGGACGCCGAACACGTAGATCCACGACGCGACGTAGACGGGTTGCTTGTCAGGCAGGAGCTCGTCGGGCGGCAGGTCGCGGACGACCCGCCTGCGCAAGGCCCCCGTCCAGCCGGTGCTGGGCTCGACGGGCACCGGTGCCTCGACAGTCATGAGTGGTGCCTCGAACCCGGGAACGGCAGCAGCAGGGCAAGCACGAAGATGACGACCATCAGCGCGATGACGACGAGGTTGGCGACCGAGATCTGGATCGCTCCCCAGTGCACGTAGTGACCCGGGTGATTCAGGTTCACCGGAGCGGCAGTGAGCACTGCCGAGGTAGCGACCGACATGGCCTGCCTCCTGAAGCGCTCAACGCGGGGCGCTCCTTGCAGTCAAGTCCGGACCCGCCACGGCAAACAGTGACGAAAGAGCCGCCGGTTCGGGACTTAGGTCCCGAGCTGGACGAATCGGGCCGAAAGGTCCCGAGCTGCTAGCGAGAGCGACGTGCGGTTGACGGGAGAATATGGCCACGACAAGCCGGTGCGGCCGGCCTAGGACCGACTGGCGGGTCACCAACCTGCTGTCGTCGCGGGCCTGGCCTGCACTCGGCTTCCGCACCACGTTCCTACGCCTGCACCGCCTCGTCGGCTACTGACCTTCCTGTGATCGTGAAGGTTCCGACCAGCCCTAGTCGACGGATCCTTCACGATCACCGTGAAGACGGGGTCGGCTCGGTCAGCGCATCGTGCCGTAATGACTTCGGTAGTGCACCAGGGGGGGCGCGTCACGGTTGCCGACGACGGCCGCGACCACCGAGCCGACCACGATGTCGTGGTCGCCGCCGTCGTGGATCGCGGTGGTGCGGCACTCCAGCCAGGCCAGGGCGTCCTCGAGCAGCGGCGCTCCGGTGGCCGGCCCGGGCCGGTGGGCGAAGCGGTCGAACTGCCCGATCAGCGGGCGCCCCTTGCTCGCGAACCAGTCGGCCGCGGGACGGGCGTCGGCGGTGAGCATCGACACCGCCCAGGTCCCCGCGTCGAGCACCGCGTCGTGGAAGCGGGCGTCCTTCTCGACGCACACCAGCACCAGAACCGGGTCGAGCGACACAGAGGTGAAGGCGCTGGCGGTCATGGCGTGCTCGATCCCGCCGGCGAGCGTCGTCACGACGGTGACCCCGGACGCGAAGTACGCCGCGGCCCGCCGGAAGGCGTCCGCGTCCACCGGCCGCGGCTCGGGGCCGGCCGGAGGAGGCGCGGGCACAGGCGCGGACATCGCCCCGACAGTACCCGCGGGCGCGGCGCCCACTCAGGCGTGGCTGGGGTTTCCCGAGAGCCGGGCGTTGTTGATGACGACGGCCGCCGGCTGCTCGACCAGGCGCAGCGTGTTCAGCGACGCCTCGCCGAACGCGTTCTTCGTCGCGCTCGACAGCGCCAGGCACCCGACGACCCGGCCGCCCGTGCGCAGCGGCATCGAGAGGAACGTCGCCATCCGGCCCTCGTCCTCGGCGCCGAGCAGACCGGCGGGGTCGGCGATCCGCGGCACCAGGTCGTGCGCGTGCACGGTCTCACCGGTGACCTGCGTTGCGGCGTCGGCGATGGCCCCGAAGAACTCCGTGTACTGCTGCTGTGAGCTCTCCCGTACGACGGTGAGGTAGGTCATGCGGTCGTCGAGCATGCTCACCGCGGCCAG
>JAVEDG010000269.1 GCA_030841245.1 Actinomycetota bacterium | reverse complement strand
GTACGGAAGCTGATGTCGCGGCCGGAGATGTGGCGCAACTTGATCGCGAGGGCGAGCAGGTCCTGTTGGCGCAGGTCCCGGTCCACTCGCACGGCACGCAGCGCCGCGTCGAGGAACCGCACCAGGGCCCTCGGGTCGAGGAGCACGTCCCGGCTGGTCACGCGATGGATCATCGAGCCGAGGAACTGCTGTTGACGCTCGACCCGGCCGAGGTCGGCCCGCGCGTCGAGGTGGCGGGCACGTACGTAGGCGAGACCGGTGCGGCCGTCGACGTGGCTGACGCCGGCCGGGAGCCGCAGCCCGGCCTTGTGGTCACGCAGCGGCGTCGGCGCGCACACGTCGACTCCTCCGATCGCGTTCACGAGCCGAACGAAACCGGTGAAGTCGACTTCGACGTAGTGGTCGACGCGTACCCCTGTCGCTCGTTCGACGGTGGCGACCGCCAGTCGTGGCCCGCCGACGGAATAGGCGACGTTCAGCTTGTCCCGTCGGGTGGACACCCGGTCGCCGTCGGAGCTGCGGTGCGCGGGGATCTCGACGTACCAGTCGCGCGGAAGGCTCACGACGCTGACGGCGTCATGCCGTTCCGAGATGTGCACGAGCATCATGGTGTCGGCGCGCCGACCGGAGGCGAAGTGGCGGCCCCCGACGTGCAGACGCTGCATCTGGGCCACTGACATGCCCATGCGGTTGTCGCTGCCGACCAGCAGGAACGTGGTCGATCCTGCAGCGCTCTCCGGCGGCCGGTGCGAGAGCCCCGGGAAGACGTCGATCCGCCGGATGCTCGAGTCCGACCAGGACAGCAGTGCGTAGCCGGTGCCGCTCACCATGAGGACAAGGACCGCGCAGGCCGCCGACGTGACGGTCAGGGAACGACGTACGACGCGCCAGGCGCCGGGCCTTGGCTTTCGCCCGCGTGTGCGTCGGCTCGGGGCCCGAGACGTCGGGACACCGTCGGGAGACGGGGGCACTCCTCACCTCCGGGCCGGCGTTGTCGCGCACGAGGCTAGGCGGCGGGCGACGATCCGCCCGGCAGGCGCGCCGCCGGTTTCGCTAACCTGACCCGTGCCATGCCACAGCCTGCCGACGCACCCCGGACGGTGACGTCGGACCAGCCGGGGGCCGAGCAGGCCCCTGGAACGGCATCAGACCGGCCGGGGGTCTCCGTCGTGATGCCGGTGCTCGACGAGGAGCGCCACCTGGAGGCCGCGGTGGGTCGGGCGCTCGCCCAGAGCTACCCGGGCGCCATCGAAGTGGTTCTGGCCCTGGGGCCGTCGCGCGACCGCACCGACTCGATCGCGGGCGACCTGGCCCGGGCCGACCCGCGAGTCAGGTGCGTGCCCAACCCGAGCGGCGCCACCGGCGCCGGGCTCAACGCCGCGATCGCTGCAGCGCGCCACGAGGTCGTCGTCCGCCTCGACGGTCACGCGATGATCCCGGACGACTACGTCAAGACGGCCGTCGAGACCCTCGAACGTACCGGCGCGGACAACGTCGGCGGCGTCATGGCCGCACAAGGTGAGACCGACTTCGAGCGCGCGGTAGCGCGTGCCATGACCAGTCCGATCGGGGTCGGCCAGGCCCGCTTCCACGTCGGCGGTGACGAGGGACCTGCAGACACGGTGTACCTCGGTGTCTTCCGCCGGTCCGCGCTGGAGAAGGCGGGTGGGTACGACGAGTCGTTCCTGCGCGCCCAGGACTGGGAGCTGAACCATCGGATCAGGCGCGCCGGTGGCGTCGTGTGGTTCACACCTGACCTGCAGGTGACCTACCGCCCTCGCTCCACCCTGCGCGCGCTGGCTCGGCAGTACCGGGACTACGGCAGGTGGCGGCGGGTCGTGGCCCACGAGCACCGTGACACGGTCAACGTCCGTTACCTGGCCGCACCGGCGGCGGTCGTCGTGGTCGGGGCGGGCACGTTGGCCGGACTTGCCGGGCTGCGTGCCGGCTTCCTGGCACCGGCCGGTTATGCGGCGGGCGTCCTGGTGGCTTCCGCCGTCGCGGGCAGCGGGTTGCCGCCCCGGGCCCGCCTCTGGCTGCCTCTTGTCGTTGCCACGATGCACGGGTCGTGGGGAGCCGGGTTTCTGTTCAGCCGCCCGGCGCGTTGACCGGTTGCTCGTCCGGCTCACGTAGCATCGTCCGCTGGCAGAGAGGGAGTCGTAGTCGATGATTGGTCTGGTGCTCGCCGCCGGCGCGGGTCGGCGGCTGCGGCCCTTCACCGACCACCTGCCCAAAACCCTGCTCCCGGTCGACGGAGATCGGACGATCCTCGACATCGCGGTGAAGAATCTCGCCGCTGTGGGACTGACCGACATCACCGTCGTGGTGGGCTATCGCGCCGAGACGATCGTCGCGCGGCAGGCCGACATCGAGAGTCGGTACGGCGTGCGGCTGTCGCTCGTGCACAACGACAAGGCGGAGGAGTGGAACAACTGCTACTCGCTCTGGCTGGCGCGCGACCACTTCGCACAGGGCGCTCTGCTCGTCAACGGTGACACCGTGCATCCCGAGGAGGTGGAGCGGACCCTGCTCGCGTGCGCGGGCAGGTCCCTCGGCGTCGTGCTCGCCCTGGACGTCGAGAAGAAGCTCGCCGCCGAGGAGATGAAGGTGACCCTCGACGAGCGAGGTCTGGTCAACCGCATCACTAAGGAGATGGATCCCGCATCGGCCCAGGGGGAGTACCTCGGTGCGACCCTCATCGAGGCGGATGCGGCCGCTC
>JAVEDG010000323.1 GCA_030841245.1 Actinomycetota bacterium | reverse complement strand
CGCGAGTCCACGTCGTCGAAGCCGCGCATGGCGTCGTAGTCCAGCGTCACGCAGTCGATGCCCCGGTCGGTCGCGAGCACCCGGGCCTGCGGTCTGATCTCCTGAGCGGCGAACATCCCGCGCACGGGCGCCAGGTGGGGGTCGCGGTTGAGCAACTCGAGGTACCGGGTCAGCTGCTCGACCCCGTCGATCTCACCGCGCCGCTTGATCTCGATCGCGACCGCACCGCCGGCAGGGTCCCTCGCCAGGATGTCGACGGGTCCGATGGCAGTGGGGTACTCGCGCCTGACGAGCCGCCATCCCGTGCCCAGCCTCTCGATCTGCTCGGCGAGCAAAGCCTGCAGGTGCGCCTCGACACCGTCCTTGACCAGTCCCGGGTCGACGCCCAGCTCATGCGAGAAGTCGTGCAGCAGCTCCTCGATCGCGATCACCAGCCGCTCTCCGGCCCTGTTGGTGACCGTCCAGGTGCCCTGCTCGTCGCCCACTCCCTCGCGCAGGGTGCAGGGCGGACTCATCCAGTTCAGCGGCTTGTAGGCGCGGTCGTCGGCGTGCACCGAGACCGAGCCGTCGGCCTTGACCAGGATGAGTCGCACGGCGCTGGGCAGGTGGGCGGTCAGCCGCCCGACGTAGTCGACCGTGCACCGCGCGATGACGAGTCGCACGGCGGGCCACGCTAGCGCCCGCCCGCGCCGCGGATCGCGTCAGGCCGGTTCGTGAGTGCAGAGCTCGTCGAGGTCGAGGATGCGCAGCAGGCGGAGGACGCCCCGGCGGCAGTGCCACAGCTCGACCCGGCCGCCGTGGCGGGCCAGCATCCCGCGCGCCATCAGGATCGGGGTCAGCCCGCTCGCGTCGGCGAAGGCCACGCCGCTCATGTCCAGGGCCAGCAGCTTGCACGCGTGCCGGCGTCCGGCCAGGGCCTGGTCCACCACCGTCTGCAGCAACGGTGAGCTGGTGACGTCCAGGTCCCCGGTCAGCCTGACCCACACCATCTCCCCGTCGCGCTCGACCTCGACGGCGAGGGTGGACTGCGCACTGCGCACCCCGTGGCCTCCTGCTCTCTCCCCGTTCGGCAGCGCTAGTACCCCACCGAGGGCACCTCACGCCAGCCAGGGCCACACCTGGGAGACTTCAGGTCCCGGCGACGTGTCGTTGCCGGCGCAACTGGTGCAGGGCGGACGAGCAGGAGAGCCTCGATGGCGCGGGAGTTCAGCAGGGTGGGCGTGGTTGGGCTGGGCACGATGGGTGCCGGCATCGCCGAGGTGTTCGCGCGCGAGGGGCTCTCCGTGGTCGGGGTCGAGCCCAGCGAGGAGCTGCTCGAGCTGGGCCGAGGCCACCTGCGCAACTCCACGGACCGCGCGGTCAAGCGGGGCAAGCTGAGCGAGGCCGACCAGCAGGCCCTGATCGGTCGGGTCAGGTTCACCACCTCGCTGGAGGACCTGGCCGACGCCGAGCTGGTCGTCGAGGCCGTCCCCGAGCGCCTCGACCTCAAGCAGGAGGTCTTCTCCACCCTGGACAAGATCTGCGGACCCGACACGATCCTGGCCACCAACACGTCCTCCCTGTCCGTCACGGAGATCTCGGTCGCGACCGGTCGTCCGCACCGGGTGATCGGGATGCACTTCTTCAACCCGGCGCCCGTGCTCAAGCTCGTCGAGGTCATCCGGACCGTCGTGACCGAGCCCGGGGTGGTGGAGGACATCGAGGGCCTGGCCGCCAGGCTGGGCAAGGTCCCGGTCGTCATCGGCGACAAGGCGGGCTTCATCGCCAACGCCCTGCTGTTCGGCTACCTCAACCACGCGGTCTCGATGTACGAGTCGCGCTACGCGACCCGCGAGGACATCGATGCGGCCATGCGGCTCGGCTGCGGCTACCCGATGGGCCCGCTCGCCTTGCTGGACCTGATCGGGCTCGACACGGCGTACGAGATCCTGGACACGATGTACCGCCAGTCCCGCGACCGGCTGCACGCACCGGCGCCGGTCATCAAGCAGATGGTCACCGCCGGGCTGCGCGGTCGCAAGTCGGGTCGCGGGTTCTACACCTACGAGGCGGCCGACTCGCCCACCGTCGTCGACGACGAGCTGACACCGGCCTCCGGCCACCACGGCTCCTCCGCCCGCGGCGTCGAGCGCATCGGGGTCGTCGGCTCCGGCACCATGGCGACCGGGATCGTGGAGGTGCTCGCGAAGGCGGGCTTCGACGTCCGCTACGTCGCCCGGGGTGCCGAGAAGGTCGCCCGCGTGCGGGCGGACATCGAACGCTCGATGGACAAGGCCGTGCTGAGAGACAAGCTCGACGAGGCCGATCGCGACGCGGCCCTGGCGCTGATCAGCGGCACACCGAAGCTGGACGACCTCGCCGACCGCGACCTGGTCATCGAGGCGGTCGTCGAGGAGCTCTCGGTCAAGCAGGCGCTGTTCGCGACCCTCGACGAGATCTGCCGGCCCGGGGCCGTGCTGGCGACGACCACGTCGAGCCTTCCCGTCGTGGAGCTCGCAGCGGCAACCGGCAGACCGTCCGACGTGATCGGACTGCACTTCTTCAACCCGGCGCAAGTGATGAAGCTCGTCGAGGTGGTGCGCACGGTGTCCACCGCCGACGACGTGATCGCCACGGCGAAGGCCGTCGCCACCCGGGCGGGCAAGCACGCGGTGGAGTGCGGCGACCGGGCCGGCTTCATCGTCAACGCACTGCTGTTCCCCTACCTCAACGACGCGGTCAAGATGCTGCAGGCCCACTACGCGACGGTCGAGGACATCGACAACGCGATGATCGTCGGGTGCGGCTACCCGTTGGGTCCGTTCGACCTGCTCGACGTCGTGGGGCTCGACGTGGCGTCCGCGATCCAGCGCACCCTCTACCTGGAGTTCCGCGAGCCCGGCTTCGCACCGGCGCCGTTGCTGGAGCAGCTCGTCACCGCGGGCTACCTCGGCCGCAAGTCCGGGCGCGGCTTCCGCGACTACAGCTGAGCATGGTCTCCGCGGACACCATTCGCGCGGCGTCGGTCCTGCCGGCCCGGCGTACCCGGCTCGAGCTGCACACTGCCGACGGGCTGCGCCTGGTCGGAGAGCTGGCGGTCCCGGAGGACCGGCCGCCGGTCGCGACGCTGGTGACCCTGCACCCGCTGCCGACGCACGGCGGCTTCATGGACAGCCACGTGATCCGCAAGGCGTCCTACCGGCTGCCGGCACTTGCGGGCATCGCCGTGCTGAGGTTCAACACCCGGGGCACGTCCTCGCCGCACGGCACCAGCGAGGGTGCCTTCGACGAGGGGGACGATGAGCGCTTCGACGTCGCGGCGGCGATCGAGTACGCCGAGTTCAGCACCGAGCCGGTGCTCCCGCACCGGTGGCTGCTGGGTTGGTCCTTCGGCACCGACCTGGCGCTGATGCACGGTCTCGACCCGTCGGTGGAGGGGCTGATCCTGCTCTCGCCGCCGCTGAAGTACAGCACCGACGCGCACCTCGACGCCTGGGCCGCGTCGGGCAAGCCGGTGCTCGCCCTGGTGCCCGAGCTCGACGACTACCTGCGCCCGGACGAGGCGCGGCGCCGGTTCGCCCGGATTCCACAGGCCGAGGTCGTGGGGGTCGACGGCGCGAAGCACCTGTGGGTCGGCGAGCCGTCCGTGCGGCGGGTGCTCGACGAGATCGTGCGGCGCGTGGCCCCGGACGCCTACCCGCTGCCCACGGCGTGGTCCGCACCGCAGCGTTAGGTTTGTGGACGTGGCGACCGTCGACCTGCACGTGCGTGAAGTCGGTCGGGGCACCCCCGTCGTCCTGCTGCACGCTTTCCCCCTGTCCAGCGCGATGTGGCTGGACACGCGCAACGAGCTCTCCGGCGTGGCCCGGGTCATCACACCCGACCTGCGTGGCTTCGGCGGGTCGCCGCTCGGCGCGGACGAGCCGTCGTTGGACCCGATGGCCGACGACGTCGCCGCCGTCCTCGACCGGCTCGGGCTGGACCGTGTCGTGCTCGGGGGACTGTCGATGGGGGGCTACGTCTCGATGGCGTTCCTGCGGCGACACGCGGACCGGGTCTCGGCGCTGGTGCTCGCCGACACCAAGGCATCGGCGGATGCGCCGCCGGCTCGGGAGAACCGCGAGCGCATCGCGGGAGAGCTCGACTCGGAGGGAACCTCGCGCGTGCTGCTCGACGACGTGCTGCCGACGCTGTGCGGCGACACGACGAAGGCCCGGCGCCCGCTCGTGCTGGGCCGGGTCCGCGCGCTCGTCGAGGACGCTCCGCCGGCCGCTGCGGCCTGGGCCCAGCGGGGGATGGCAGCGCGCCCCGACTCCATCGACACGTTGCGCGCGGCAGACGTGCCCGCGATGGTCGTGGTGGGCGACGAGGACGCGTTGGTCAGCCGGGACGACGCCGAGGTGATGGCCGACGCGCTCCCGCAGGGCCGGCTGGTGACGCTGCCCGGAGCGGGCCACCTCAGCGCGGTGGAGACTCCCAAGCCCTTCGCCGACACCGTCGGCCGCTTCGTCGCCGGGCTCGGCAGCTAGCTGCGGTCCATGCGGGGGATGGCCACCTGACGGACGATCAGCAGCGCGGCCGCCGCGGTCGGGATGGCCAGCAGCGCGCCGACGACTCCCAGCAACGCGCCGCCGAGCAGGACCGCCACCACCGTGACCGGTGCAGGGACGTCGACCGCGCGACGCATGATCCGCGGGTAGATCACGTAGTTCTCGAACTGCTGGTAGGCGACGTAGAAGATCAGGCAGGCGATGCCGAGGCCCGGGCTGTCGATGAAGCCCAGGATCGACACCGCGACGGCCGCGATCGTCGCCCCGACGAGCGGCACCAGGTCCAGGATCCCGACGAACACCGCGAGGACGAGCGCGTAATCGAGCCCGATGACCTTGATGAAGGCGTACGACGAGATGGTGGCGATGAACGCCACGGTCAGCGCACCGCTCACGTAGCCGCCGATCCGGATCAGGATCTCGTCGGACAGCAGGGTCACCCGCTCGCGGCGCGTGGCCGGGACCAGCTGGTAGGCCTGACGCTTCATGCTCGGCAGCGCGGCGAGGAAGTACAGCGTCATGATCAGCAGGGAGAAGATCGAGAAGACCGCGTTGAGGACGACCCGCCCGACGCCGAGCAGACCGCCGAACAGCCGCTGACCCACGTCCCCGTGCCGGACGTAGACCTGCGCGTGGTGGATGAAGTGGTAGTCGTTGTCCAGACGGCGGATCGTAGAGTTGTGCCGCAGCTGGCCCAGGTAGTCCGGCAGGTGCTTGACGAACGCGTCCGACTGGGTGATGACCGGAGGCAGGACGGCGAACCCGAACGCGACGAAGGCGCCGATGACGACCAGGAACACGACAGTGATGGCCATCCCGCGGCGCATGCCCCGCCGCGCGAGCGACTCGACCGCCGGGTTGAGACCGACCGCCAGGAAGAGCGCCACCACGATGAGGACGATGACCGACCGGGCCTGGATCACGGCCTGGATCAGGAACCAGGCGAGGAAGACGCCGATCGCCCCGAAGAACCCGATGAACAGTGGCGAGCTGCGCTCGAGCGGGTGCCCGAGTCGGCCGAACGGCGCGTCCTCGCCCTCGCTGCGGGCCAGCTCTGCCGCGAGGGCGGCGTCGCTCGGGTGCTCGACGGGGGGCTGCTGGTCGCTCAACGATCACGCTCCCGGCCGTGGGCGGTCCCTCGGCCGGGAGCGTATCCGTGCGTCGCCGCTGACGGGCCGCGACGCGGCGGTGGTCAGCCGACCGTCTTGCCGGACGGCGACCGCTCGGCCTTGCTGACGTCGGTCGTCTCGGGCTTCGTGCCCGGCTGGCCACCGGGCTTGGCCGGGGCGCCGGCCGCAGGCTGCGTGGCCGTGCTGCCGGCCGCCGGCTGCGCCGGCTTGGTGGGGGCGACGTTCGACGGCGGGGTGGCCGACTCCCCGGGTTTGCCCGCGGGGGCTCCCTGGCCCGCGGCTGCGGCTGGCGCCGGTCCCCCGAGCTTCTCCAGCTCGGCCTGCTTCTCCTCGCCGAGCGGGTTGGGCAGCGTCGCGCCGGTGAGCGTGGCCAGCATCTGGCGCACGTTGGTCAGCTGCGCATTGATGCTGTCGCGTCGTTGGGTCGCCGCGGCGAGCTCCCGGTCGGACTCGGCGCGCACCCGCTCCGCGTGCGCCTTCGCCTCGGCGACGATGTCCTCCGACTGACGGGTGGCCTCCTCCATGGTCCGCTTGGCCTTGCGCTCGGAGTCGGCGCGCAGCTTTTCGGACTCCAGGCGCAGCTGCTCGGAGCGCTGCTTCACGACCGAGAGCTGCTGCTCGTTGGTCTTGAGCTGCTCGGTGAAGTCGCGCTCGGCCTGCTCGCGCCGGTGTGCCAGCGTCGTCTCGAAGTCGGCCGCCGCCTGGGCCGCCTTCGCCCGGTTGCGCTCGAAGATGGCGTCGGCCTCTTCACGGCGCGACTTGGTGTCTCGCTCGGTGTCGTCGCGCAGCTTGTCGGCCTGACGCCGCGCCTCCTCCAGCACCCGCGCGGCCTCGGCGTCGGTCTCGCTGCGCCGCTCCTGCGCGTAGTGCTCCGCCTCCTTGCGGATCTTGTCGGCCGCCTGGTCGGCGAGAGCCCGGTGCTGCTCGGCCTCGTCGCCCGCCTTGACCCGCAGGTCCTTCGCCTCCTCCTCCGCCAGCGCGAGGATCTGCTCGATCCGTGCGCCGAGCCCGGAGTAGGTCGGGGCGTCCTGGTCCTGCGCCTGCAGGTGCAGCTCCTGGACCCGTTTCTCCAGGTCGGTGGTCCGGTGCCGGGTCTTCTCGACCTCGGCCACGAGCGCAGCGACCCTACGGTCGACCTGCTCCGGGTCGTAGCCGCGGCGCACCATCTCGAACTGGGGATTGGCTGTGGGGTTAGTCATGAACCTTCGCATCCCGTCGTTTCAGCAGGGCGGACTCGGTCATCTTGACACGTCGGGTTTGTCTCTTTCGAGGACGGTCCCGGCTCGGTCGGTGCGCGACGCCCGAACCCCAGGTGAGGGCACCGAGAGGGCGTCGATGACCCCGGACAGGCGGCCCAGCTCCTCGGCGATGTCGTCGCGCCGGGAGGTCAGGGCCGCGACCTCGATGCGGGCCTCCTCGAGGGCTCGGACGGCCGCTCCGCGGACCTCGTCGGCCTCGCGCCGGGCGTCGTCGACGAGGCGGACCGCCTCCTCGCGCGCCGTCCGCCGTACGTCGGCGGCCGCGCGCTGGGTCGCGGCAGCCTGCTCGGCGACCCGTTCGCGCAGCGCCTTGGCGCCGGCCTCCGCCTCCTCCTCGCGACGTGCGGCCCGGGCCTCGATCTCGGCGACCTTGGCGTTGGCTTCGTCGATCGAACGGCTCGCGCGGTGGCTGGCGTCGGCGAGCCGCCGGGACGCCTCGGCCTCGGCCTGGCGCAACGTCTCGGCTGCGCTCGCCTCGGTCGCCGTGGCTCGGGCCTCGGCCTCGGCGATGCGCTGGTCGGCGGTGACGCGGGCCTCCTCCGCGAGCCCCTCGGTCCGGTCGCGAACGTCGGCGACGACCCGGCGAGCTTCGCTGTGTGCCTCGGCGCGCACCCGATCGGCGTCGCGG
>JAVEDG010000261.1 GCA_030841245.1 Actinomycetota bacterium | reverse complement strand
TCGCCGGGGCGGTCGCGGCGACCCGCTCCATCGTCACGAGGTTCTTCGGATGAGCGAAGCCGTGCCGAGCGACCGCGAGATCGACTACCAGCTCGCGCTGCGGTCCGCTGCCCGCAACTACAACAAGTCGCTGGTCATCGCGGCCGCCATGGGCGTCGTCGGCCTGGTGGCGCTGGGGCTGGCCGTCGGCCTCGATGCGGGCATCCTGTTCTGCGTCGGCCTCGGCCTCGGTGTCGTCAACAGCCAGCTGGTGCAGCGCTCGCTGGTGCGCGCGGTCACCGACGGCAAGTCGGACCGCAGATCGGTGACGCTCGGTGTGCTGCGCCGGCTCGCCCTGATCACCGCGATCGCCGTGGCCATCGCGGTGCTCTACAAGCCCGACGGCTGGGTGGTCTTCATCGGGCTGATGGTCTTCCAGATGGTCACGCTCGGAACCGTGCTCGCCGGCCTGACCAAGCAGGTGCGTCACCCGTGATCCACCGCCACCACGACACGCTCCTCGCCGTCGACCTCAAGATCGGCGAGCACCACCAGGCGCACGCCTTCGGCATGACGTTCAATGTCGACACGATCTGGTCCAGCGTGACCGCCGGTGTCATCGTCCTGGTCGCGGCGCTGTACATGGCGCGACGCGCCTCCAGCGGCCGCCCGAGCAAGCTGCAGCTGGCCTTCGAGACGATCGTCGACGCGGTCGAGACCCAGGTGCGCTCGTCCATGGGCGACGTCGCACCGTTCGTCGTACCGCTCGCCGTGGTGCTGTTCCTCTACATCCTGATCGCCAACTGGCTCGAGCTGATCCCGAGCGGCGGCTACCTCGAGGCGCCTTCGGGTGACATCAACTTCACGTTGGCCCTCGGACTGTTCGTCATCGTCTGGGTGCACGTGGCGCACATCAAGCAGAAGGGCTGGCGACGCTACTTCGCCCACTACAAGCACGGCGTCCCGGTGATCGCGCCGTTCCTGAACGCGATCGAGGAGCTGGTCAAGCCGTTCACCCTGGCGCTGCGGCTGTTCGGCAACATCTTCGCCGGCGGCGTGATGCTCGCGATCATCGGCCTGCTGCCCGCGGTGGTGCTCTGGGTGCCCAACGTCCTCTGGAAGGGCATCGACTTCGCGGTCGCCGTCATCCAGGCCTTCATCTTCGCGCTGCTCACCATCCTCTACTTCGGCTTCGCCCTCGAGCCCGAGGAGGAGGCCGCGCACTGACGCCGTACGCCCGATCCCGAGCACGACCGACGTAATGCGTTTGGCAAGCCCCGAGCCCCGCCCGGGCCGCAGCTAAGGAGACACAGTGGCAGCAGATCCCCAACTCGTATCGGCCATCAAGACGGCCGGTGGCCTCATCGGCGGCGGCCTCCTGCTCGGAGGTGGCGCGATCGGCGCGGCCGTCGGTGACGGCCTCGCCGGTGCCCAGACCATCGCCGGTGTCGCCCGGCAGCCGGAGGCCCGCGGTCAGCTCTTCCCGATCCTGTTCCTGACGGTCGGCCTGGTCGAGGCGATGTACTTCATCAACCTGGCCTTCATGATCGTCTTCGTCTTCGTCGTCGGGAAGTAGCCGGTCATGGTGTTCGCGACCCACGCTGTGGTGGCGGCGGCCAAGACCAACAACCCGATCCTTCCGAACGGGACGATCATCGCCGAGCTCGTCGCCTTCGTCATCCTCCTCTGGCTCTTCTGGAGGTATGCGCTGCCGCCACTGAAGCGGGCCATGACCCAGCGACAGGACTTCATCGAACGTCAGATCAAGGAGTCCGAAGAGGCGCGCGAGCGGCTGGAACAGGCCGAGCAGGAGTACAAGGAGCTGCTCGAGCAGACCCGGGCCGACGCCAGCCGGATCCGCGAGGAGGCCCGCGCCGAGGGCCGGGCGATCATCGCCGAGCTGCGCCAGAAGGCCGAGGACGAGTCGGCCCGGATCCGCGAGCGCGGGGAGGCCCAGCTGGCCGCCGAGCGCGACCAGGTCATCGCAGCTGTGCGCTCCGACCTGGGCAAGCTGGCAGCCGACCTCGCCGTACGCATCGTGGGTGAGTCGCTGGAGGACGACGAGCGGCAGCGCCGGATCGTCGACCGGTTCCTGGACGACCTCGACGCCCGTACGCCGCAGGAAACCCACTGATGCAGGGAGCCAGCAGGCACTCGCTCATCGCCGCCCGGGACCGCGTCGACGCGATCACGGCCGACCCGGCGCCCGACGCGCTGCGCCGGCTCTCCGGTGAGCTGTTCGCCGTCGTTCACCTGCTGGCGGGTCAGGCCCGACTGCGCCGGCTGGTCAGCGACCCGGCAGTCGAAGGTGCCGACCGCTCCGGGCTGCTCATCGACCTGCTCGGCGACCGGGTGTCGGAGCGGGCTCGCGAGGTCGTCGACGTCCTGGTGCGCTCGGCGTGGTCACGCCCGGGCGACCTGGTGGACGCGATGGACGAGCTGGCCGCCCACGTGCTCTTCGGCGCGGAGGAGAAGGACGACGCCCTCGACGAGGTCGAGGATGAGCTGTTCCGCTTCGGGCGGATCCTCGACCGGGAACCGCGACTGCGCTCAGCCCTGACCGACCGGTCCGCACCTGAGGCGAACCGCCAGGCGCTGCTGGACGACCTGCTCGCGGACAAGGTCCGGCCGGCGACCGCGACACTCGTGAGCGAGGTCGTCCTGCACCCGCGCGGACGGACCATCGACCGGGGGCTCGAGGAGTACGGCCGGCTGGCCGCGGCCCTGCGCGAGCGGCTGGTCGCCCGGGTGCGCACCGTCGTCCCCCTGACCGACGATCAGCAGCAGCGGCTGGCCGACGGGCTGGCCGCCGAGCTCGGCCACCGCGTCCACCTCAACGTCGAGATCGACACCGAGCTGGTCGGCGGGATCACCGTGCGGGTGGGGGACGAGCTCTACGACGGCAGCGTCGCCCACCGCATCGCACTGGTCCGCCGGCTGATGGCCGGCTGACCCGCCCGACCCCCCGACAGACGTCACAACGAGCAGTACCGACCAAGGAGAGCAGGGAGACCATGACGGAGCTGTCCATCCGTCCCGAGGAGATCCGCGACGCGCTCGAGCGCTTCGTCTCGAGCTACCAGCCGGAGGAGGCGGACAAGGCCGAGGTCGGCCGCGTCGTCGAGACCGGCGACGGGATCGCGCGGGTCGAGGGTCTGCACTCCACCATGACCAACGAGCTGCTCGACTTCGGCAACGGCGTGCTGGGCCTGGCCCTGAACCTCGACGTCCGCGAGATCGGCTGCGTGGTCCTCGGTGACGCCCAGGCGATCCAGGAGGGTCAGGAGGTACGCCGGACCGGCCAGATCCTCTCGATCCCGGTCGGCGACGGTTTCCTCGGCCGCGTGGTCGACCCCCTCGGCCGTCCCCTGGACGGCAAGGGTGACATCGAGGCGACCGAGCGGCGGGTCCTCGAGGTGCAGGCGCCCACTGTCGTGCAGCGCCAGCCGGTGAAGGAGCCACTGCAGACCGGCGTCAAGGCCATCGACGCCATGACCGCGATCGGCCGTGGCCAACGAGAGCTGATCATCGGCGACCGGCAGACCGGCAAGACCGCTGTCGCGCTGGACGCGATCATCAACCAGCGTGACAACTGGAAGAGTGGCGACCCCAAGCGCCAGGTCAAGTGCATCTACGTCGCGGTCGGCCAGAAGGGTTCGACGGTCCGCCAGGTCGTCAATGTCCTGGAAGAGGCCGACGCGATGGAGTACACCACCGTCGTCAGCGCCCCGGCGTCGTTCCCGGCCGCGTTCAAGTACCTCGCGCCGTACGCCGGGTCCGCCATCGGTCAGCACTGGATGTACGACGGGCAGCACGCGCTGATCGTTTTCGACGACCTGTCCAAGCAGGCCGAGGCCTACCGCAACCTCTCGCTGCTGCTGCGTCGCCCGGCCGGCCGCGAGGCCTACCCCGGCGATGTGTTCTACCTGCACTCCCGCCTGCTCGAGCGCTGCGCCAAGCTCTCCGACGAGCTCGGTGCCGGCTCGCTCACCGGTCTGCCGATCATCGAGACCAAGGGCAACGACATCTCGGCGTACATCCCGACCAACGTCATCTCGATCACCGACGGGCAGATCTTCCTCGAGACCGACCTGTTCAACTCCGGGGTGCGCCCGGCCATCAACGTCGGCGTCTCGGTCTCCCGGGTCGGCGGGAACGCTCAGCTGCGGGCGATGCGGACGGTGGC
>JAVEDG010000286.1 GCA_030841245.1 Actinomycetota bacterium | reverse complement strand
GCAAAGGTGTCGGAGAACATCCGGCCGACGGTGACCGCCGGGTTCGCGAAGGACGTGGACGAGGTGTACCAGTACGCCGCGCCGAGGTAGGCACCGATCGCCGGCGCCGCCCATGACCCACGCCCGGTGCGCGCCAGGCTGAAGATCAGCGCGACCAGGCCGGCGGTCGCGACGACCTCTCCGACCCACAGCCGCCAGTCGCTCCGGTCGGTCGTGGACCAGCCGGCAGGCACGTCGAACATCACGTTCGCGAGGACCGCGCCAGCCACCGCGCCGACACCTTGGGCGACGGCGTACGGCGCGACCTCGCGACCGTGCAGTCCGGCTCCGACGCGACGGCCGAGCCACCAGTCGGCGAGGGAGACGACAGGGTTGAAGTGCGCGCCGGACACCGGCCCGAGCATGACGATCAGCACCGCGATCCCGAATGACGTTGCGGTCGAGTCGTAGAACAGCTGCAGTCCCGGGTCACCTGGGCTCAGCCGGGACGCCGAGATGCCCGACCCGACGACGACGGTGACGAGCAGGCCGGTCCCCACGAGCTCGGCCAGCAGCGGCCGGACCAGCTCGGAGCCACGACGGGACGGCACGGGACCCCCTCAGGTCTGGCGGCAGAGCACTGGGTCGGTCGCAGAGTGTGCACCAGCAAGGCGAACGACGGGTGAACGAGCCGCCGGTCGCCGCGACGGGCTGCGGCCGGCCGCAGCGCCGACGGCCGGCCGCAGCGCGGTCAGGGCCTAGCAGCAACCGGAGTCGCAGCACTCGGTGTCGACGCAGCAGTCGTCCATGTCCTCACCCCCTCACGGTGCGCTTTGCCAGCCTTCATATTGATGTCCACGAATATGCTTGGAATATCGATGGTTGTCAATGTGCTGGGTTTACCATGGCCACCGTGACCTCGCTGCGCCTGCTCACCGATGACCGCGCCTGCTGCACGCCGCTGAGCGCCTCGCCGCTGCCGACGGCGGCCGCCCTGCCGCTGGCCAAGGCGTTCTCGGCGCTGGGCGACCCGGTCCGGCTGCGGCTGGTCAGCCTGCTGATGACGGCCGAGCACGGTGCGGTGTGCGCCTGCGACCTGGTCGAGCCGGTCGGCAAGAGCCAGCCGACGGTGAGCCACCATCTGAAGGTGCTGCGCGACGCGGGGCTGGTCACGGCCACGCGTCAGGGCGCGAACATCTGGTACGCCGTGGTGCCCGAGCAGGTCGCCGCCCTCCGCGGCGTGCTCGCTCCGGCCGACTGAGGCCCGCGCCCGCAGCGCAGGGCCCCGTCGGGTGGACGGGGGGGCGACGCGTGACGCACAATTGGCACTCCCTGGCCCGGAGTGCCAGCGAGGTGAGATCCAGGAGGCCCGGCCCGTGCCGACGTACCAGTACCGCTGCACCGAGTGCGGTCACGCCTTCGAGCAGGTGCAGTCCTTCAGCGACGAGTCGCTGAGCGACTGCCCGGTCTGCCACGGACGGCTGCGCAAGGTGTTCCACTCGGTCGGCATCGTGTTCAAGGGTTCGGGGTTCTACCGCAACGACAGCCGCGAGAAGGTGGCCTCCGAGAAGGCTGAGAAGGCGGACAAGCCCGAGAAGGCCGACAAGACCGACAAGCCCAAGGAGAAGTCCGGCGCGGGCAGCCAGCAGGGTGGCTCGACGTCCACGTCCGAGGGCACGTCGTCCACCACATCCAGCGGCTCCACGTCGAGCGCGCCCGCGGCCGGGTCGTCGAGCTCGTCGGGGTCGTCGAGCGCCGGCTCGTCGAGCACGTCCGGGTCGTCGAGCAAGGGCAGCGCCGCCTGACCCGCGATCGAGGCTGTGGACGAGCGCCCGGTCGGGGTCGCGGCGCCGCTAACGTCTGACCCCATGTCATCGCGCTCCTTCGAGCAGTCCTACGACGGCCCGCCGGCAGAGATCGGCGTGATCGGCGGGTCGGGCTTCTACGAGTTCCTCGACGATGCGCGCCGTGTGGAGCTCGACACGCCGTTCGGGGCACCGAGCGATGCGCTGCAGGTCGGACGCGTCGGCGGCCGCGCCGTCGCGTTCCTGCCACGGCACGGTCGCGGCCACCGCTTGCCCCCGCACCGGGTCAACTACCGGGCCAACCTCTGGGCGCTGCGCGCCACCGGCGTCCGCCAGGTCATCGGCCCGTGCGCAGTCGGTTCGCTGCGCGAGGAGAACGGGCCGGGCACGCTGGTCGTGCTCGACCAGCTCGTCGACCGCACATCTGGCCGGGCGGGCACCTTCTACGACGAGCCGGGCCACGTCGTGCACGTGGCCTTCGCCGACCCGTACTGCCCGCACGGCCGGGCAGCGGTGCTCCGGGCGGCCGCCGACACCCAGGGTCGGCGACCCGTCGACGGCGGGACTCTGGTCGTCATCAACGGGCCACGGTTCTCCACCAGAGCCGAGTCGCTGTGGCACCAAGGTCAGGGCTGGACCGTGGTCGGCATGACCGGCGCGCCCGAGGCAGCCCTGGCCCGTGAGCTTGCCCTCTGCTACACCGCGATCGCGCTGGTCACCGACCACGACGCCGGCCTCGAGCACGGTGACGGTGTCACGCACGAGGAGGTGCTCCGAGTGTTCGGCGAGAACATCGCCGGCCTTCGCGGCCTGCTCACCGACGTCATCGCTTTGCTCCCCCCGCGCGACGACGACTGCACCTGCCGGCATTCGCTCGACGGCCTCACCCTGCCCTTCCCGTTGCCGTGACCGCTCGGCGCTCGCTCCCGGACTGGATGCGGGAGGTACGGCGGGCGGTCGCCTGGCACCGTCGGCTCGTCGCCGCGGCCCTGATCGCGGCCGCGATCGCATTCGGTCTGGCGTCGCTGGCGCCACCCGCTCCGCCGGGTGCCGACGTCCTGGTCGCCGCGCACGACCTCACCGGGGGGACCTTGTTGCGGGCGGCGGACCTGCGGGTCCGCACCATCGCGATCGCCGCCGTACCGGACGGGGTCCTGACTCCGCGGTCGAGCCCGCAGGGTCGGCTGCTCGCCGTGCCCGTGCGGGCCGGCGAGGTCCTGACCGACGTCCGGCTCGTCGACCGGGCCGCGCTGCGCGGCTACGGCCCCGGGCTGGTGGCCACACCGGTGCGCATCGCGGACCCAGGGGTCGCCCCGCTGCTCCGGCCCGGCGACATCGTCGACGTGCTCGCCGCCGATGGTGGTGCCCCCAGCGCTGCCACCGTCCCCGGCGCGAGCGTCGTGGCCGCGGGTGTGCATGTCGTCGCGGTCCCCCAGCAGAGCACGTCGGCGCTCGACGCGGGCAGCTCCGCGGCCGGCGGGCTCGTGGTCCTCGCCACGACCGCCGAGACCGCACGGGCGCTCACCGCCGCGGCAGCGTCCGCACCGCTTGCCGTGACCATCGAGGGCCGGTGACCATCTGGGGACGGTGACCATGCACGAGCCAGGCAGAGCATGACCCGCAACGGGGCCAGGACCGG
The DNA here is from genome assembly GCA_030841245.1 of Actinomycetota bacterium. GTDB lineage: Bacteria > Actinomycetota > Actinomycetes > JACCUZ01 > JACCUZ01 > JAVEDG01. The sequence continues at coordinate 4,763 of JAVEDG010000286.1, read as the reverse complement.
GAACGAGCGCTGACCTGCCGCACGGCATGATCAGCTCGGTACGCGACCTCACCTCGAAGGGGACTCAGCGATGATCAAGGGCTTCAAGGACTTCCTGCTCCGCGGCAACGTCGTGGACCTCGCGGTCGCGGTGGTGGTCGGCCTGGCCTTCGCGACCGTGATCAACACCTTCGCCACCGACTTCATCGGTGGCATCATCGGTGCGATCGGTGGCTCCGCCGACTTCCGTGGGGCCGGTTTCACGGTCAACGACAGCCGGATCGTCATCGGCAGCACCATCGATGCGCTGATCTACTTCGCGATCGTCGCGGCCGCGGTCTACTTCTTCGTCGTCGTCCCGGTCAACAAGCTGATGGAGCGGCGCAAGCGCGGCGAGGAGCCGATGGCGACGGCCCCCAGCGAGGAGATCCTGCTGCTGCAGGAGATCCGCGACCTGCTGCGCCAGCGCAGCATCTGAGCAAGGGAGCGCGGGGCGCTCACCAGTGCGGGGGCTTCTCCCGGGTGAGCCGCTCGTCGTCGTCCTCCGCCGGCTCCTCGCCCCAGCCCCGGTCGGTGTCGTCGGAGGTCTGCTCGGGGAGCACCTCGTCGTCCCGCTCCGGGGGGCCGGGCTGCGGCGCGTCGTCTGCCGGGCTCATGCCTGCAGGGTAGCTCTCCGATACACCCCGGGGGTATGGTGGGCCGCGACCAGCTTCCCGGGTGGAGGGCGTCGCATGGACGGCTCGCAGCGCAAGGCGCCGACGCACGGCTACACCCCGCGCAAGGACAGCCACCTGAAGCGGCTGCGCCGCATCGAGGGGCAGGTTCGTGGACTGCACCGGATGGTCGACGAGGACCAGTACTGCATCGACGTCCTCACGCAGGTCGCCGCGGCGACCAAGGCCCTCCAGGCGTTCTCGCTCGAGCTGCTCGAGGAGCACCTTGCGCACTGCGTCGTCGACGCGGCGGCCAAGGGCGGCACCGAGGCGCAGGAGAAGGTCCGCGAGGCCTCCGACGCCATCGCCAGGCTGGTGCGCAGTTGACCGGTGGAGGCACCGCGCCAGCCGCGGGCGGCACCCTCGACCTCGCGATCGAGGGCATGACGTGCGCCTCGTGCGCCGCCCGGGTCGAGGCGCAGCTCAACCGGCTGCCCGGCGTGTCCGCCACCGTCAACCTCGCGACCGAGCGCGCTCACCTGTCGGCCGACCGTCCGCTCGACATCGCTGACGTGGTCGCCGCGGTCGCCGCGACGGGCTACTCGGCCCGGGTCCCCGGGCCGGTCACTGAGAGCGACTCGGGAAGCGACGACGACGGGGCGCTACGCCGGCGGCTGGTGGTGAGCTTGCTGATGGGACTGCCGGTGCTGGCGCTCTCGATGGTCCCGTCCCTGCAGTTCGACTACTGGCAGTGGGTCGCTCTCGTGCTGGCCACGCCGGTCGCGGCCTGGTGCGCGTGGCCGTTCCACCGCGCGGCCGCGGCGAACCTCCGGCACGGCGCCGCCGGGATGGACACGCTGATCTCGCTCGGCGTCGTCGCGTCGTACGGGTGGTCGCTCTACGCGCTCGTCCTCGGCGGAGCGGGAGACCCCGGCAGCCGGATGACCTTCTCCCTCGTCCCCGGTCGAGGCACGGGCACCGGCGACACGTACCTCGAGGTCGCGTGCGGAGTGACGCTGCTCATCCTGTTCGGCCGGTACGCCGAGGTGCGGGCCAAGCGGCGGGCTGGTGCGGCGCTGCGGGCGCTCCTCTCGCTCGGGGCCAAGGACGTTGCAGTGCTTCGCGACGGCGAGGAGGTCCGGCGCCCGATCGATGACCTCCGGGTCGGCGACGACTTCGTCGTCCGACCCGGCGAACGGATCGCGACCGACGGTGTCGTCGTCTCCGGTACGTCGGCGGTCGACACCTCGATGCTGACCGGCGAGCCGGTGCCCGTCGAGGTCCGTGCAGGCGACGCCGTCGTCGGAGCCACCGTCAACGCCGGGGGCCGGCTGCTGGTGCGCGCCACCCGGGTCGGCACCGACACCGCGCTCTCGCAGATCGCCCGGCTGGTCGAGCAGGCGCAGTCCGGCAAGGCCGCGGCACAGCGACTGGCCGATCGCGTGTCCGCCGTCTTCGTGCCGGCGGTCGTGCTGATCGCGCTGGGCACGCTCGTCGGCTGGCTGGCCTCGGGGGCGAATGCGGCGACCGCACTCGCGTGCGCGGTCGCCGTCCTGATCATCGCCTGCCCCTGCGCGCTCGGCCTAGCGACACCGACGGCGCTGCTGGTCGGCACCGGCCGGGGTGCGCAGCTGGGCATCCTGGTCCGCGGACCGGCGGCGCTCGAGTCCACCGGCCGGGTCGACACCGTCGTGCTCGACAAGACCGGGACCGTGACCACGGGCCGGATGGACCTGGTCGACGTCGTCGCTCTCGAGGGCGCTGACCGTGCGCAGCTGCTGCGCCTGGCAGGCGCGGTGGAGCGAGGGTCCGAGCACCCGGTCGGGCGGGCGATCGCGGCGGCGGCCGCGGCCGAGCTCGGCGACCTGCCTGACCTGGCCGGCTTCACGTCGTACGGCGGCCAAGGCGTCAGCGGGACGGTCGAGGACGGAGGTGTGCGCCGGACCGTGCACGTGGGGCGGCCCGAGCTGCTGAGCGACGCCGGCCTTGTCCTGCCGGTCGCCGCCCCCGACCCCCGACCCGACAGCACCGCCGTGCTGGTCGGCTGGGACGGGCGGGCCAGGGGACTGCTCGTCGTCGCCGACAGCGTGAAGGACGGCTCGGCGGACGCGGTCCGCGGCCTGCGCCGGCTGGGACTGCGCCCCATGCTGCTCACCGGTGACAACGCGACGGCGGCGCACGCCGTCGCGCGGCAGGTCGGCATCGACGAGGCTGACGTGCTCGCCGGGTTGCTGCCGGCCGGCAAGGTCGCCGAGGTCGTCCGGCTGCAGCAGGCGGGAGCCGTCGTGGCGATGGTCGGCGACGGCGTCAACGACGCCGCCGCCCTGGCGCAGGCCGACCTGGGCCTGGCCATGGGCACCGGCACCGACGTCGCCATCGAGGCCAGCGACCTGACCCTGGTCCGCGGCGACCTGCGCGCGGCCGTCGATGCGATCCGGCTCTCGCGCCGGACGCTGGCCGTGATCAAGGGCAACCTGTTCTGGGCCTTCGCCTACAACTCCGCTGCGCTGCCGCTCGCGGCCGCGGGCCTGCTCAACCCGGTGGTGGCGGCGGGTGCCATGGCGGCCAGCTCGCTGCTGGTCGTGTCCAACAGCCTGCGGCTGCGCCGCTTCCGGGCGTCGTACTGACCGCCCACCTACTCGCCCGTCGTGCCGTCGAGCATCTCGCGGGTGGCGTCGGCGTGCCCCGCGTGCCGGGCCGTCTCGTTGATCAGGTGCAGCAGCACCCAGCGCAGGTCGGTGCCCTCCCCCCACCGGCACGGCGTGGACAGCGGCATCGACCGCGCCACCTCGTCGGTGTGGTCGGCCCGCGCGAGGTAGGCGGCGACCACGTCGGCGACCGTGCGCCCGTCGACGGGGCGGAACTCCTCCTCGCTGCGGCTCACCTCCTCGCCGCGGATCCCGCCGTCGACCCACCGCCACTCGACGTGAGTGAGGTGGTTGACGATCCCGACGAGCGGGATCAGCCGGCCGTCCGGAGTCCAGTGCGCCGCGTCGTCGTCGAGGTCCTCGATCTTGCGCAGGACGGCGCCGCGCAAGTAGCCGAGCCAGCGCAGGTAGAGCTCGGTCTCGTCCGGCGTGCCGGCGGGGAACTCGGGCTTGTCTCGCGTCGGCATCCCGACACGCTAGTGCCCAGGCCCGTCACGGTCGGCCGGGTCGCAGCGGCGCCGCGGCCAGCCCGGTGACGACCCGGGCGGTGAGCCGGCCCCGGCCGAGCCCGACCTCGACCAGGTCGTCGAAGACGTGACCGTCGCGGGCGGCCGCGGCCACGCCGGCTGCGACGACCCGGCGGTGCCGCGCGAGCCGTGCCACCACGTCGGTGTGGCGCAGGTGCGCGCCGAGCTCGCGGCGCAGCGCGCGCCGGTACGCCGTGCCCGGGTCACCCGTCGCCAAGGCCACGGCCGCCGCCCCGGCCAGCAGCCCTGACAGCACTGCGTAGTAGATGCCCTCACCGGTGAGCGGATTGATGAGCGACAGCGCGTCGCCCGCGAGCAGTACCCGACCGCCGGGCTGTCGCGGCCGCCCGGTGGAGAGCGGCAGGTGGTGGGCGCGCCACTGTGTCGCACCCTCGCCCGCGCCCGGGAGCAACGCGTCGAGCCGGGACAGCAGATCTGCCCGGCTCGGATGTCCGGCGGCGTTCAGCACCTCGCCGTAGCCGACGTTGGCCCGACCTTCGCCGATCGCGAACGACCAGGCGTAGGCGGGCCACCCGTGCTCGGCGAAGACGATGACCTGTTCGTCGCGCCGAACCCGGTCCGACGCCGGGACCGGAGCGTAGCCACGGATGGCGAGCGCCACCGTCCCGTTCGCTGGGTCGGCGAGCCGCAGCTCACGGCGTACGACGCCGTTGGCGCCGTCCGCACCGACGACCACTCGTGCCGCCTCGCCGTCGACCAGCACCCTGTCGCCCCGGTGTTCGACGTGGCGCACCTGCTGACGGCGCAGCTGTGCTCCGCGGGCCACGGCTGCCTCGACCAGCCGGGCGTCGAAGCTCGTCCGCGGCACGACGTACGCCGGTCGGCGGAACGACCCGACGACGGTCGGCCCTCCGGCGAAGCCGAGGCGCATCCGCGGCACCTCCGGCCAGGTGGGGTCCGCCGCGACGCCGAGCCGGCCGAGCACGTCCATGGCG
>JAVEDG010000249.1 GCA_030841245.1 Actinomycetota bacterium | reverse complement strand
GGGGCGGCGCGGGCCTCGGCGTTTCTTGGACGCTGACCTGGGCATCGGGCCGGCACGGCCCGACGGTGGGCCGGCTTTACGGTCGGGCCCAGGTTCGGCGGTGCAGCCAAGCGCCGTCGGGCCGCTCATCGCGACTAGGGGAACAGCCCCAGGATCGCCGCCGCGAGCATGGCGACGGGCACGTCCGAGCGATCGGCCGCCCGCCTCAGACGGGACCGCGCCGTAGCTGCATCCCACCCGCCGAGCTGCATCAGCACGCCGACCGCCATCTCGGCCCGCGCCCAGCCGTAGTGCGGTTGGTCTGCACTCTCACGGTGCACGGTCACCCCTGGGTCGTACCCCGCGGCCAGCGGCGGAAGCGGCCCGCGCCGCCCACGAGGGAGAACCGGCGCGGGCCTTCTGTTTGGGACCCCTGCGACCGCGTCGCGGCGATTGCCGAGGCGTTGTCCGGCGTTGGCTGAGGCAAAGGGGTGGTGCCTCTGCGAACAGGCCCCGGACCGCCCAAGCCGTTCTCCGGTCGTCAGGGCGCAGGCGTGGAGCCCCAGTTCGCGTGGTGATCCCCGATGGGACTGGTCGTCAGGGCGTGCAGGTGACGACCATCGAGTGTCGCCGTGTAGATGCTGGGGTGCTGGCTGCCCGCCGGTCGGAGTGAGAAGACCAGCCTGGTGCCGTCCGGGGACCAGGCGACGTCGAAGGCGTTGACGTGCTGGGTACCCGGGTCGGTGTGTAGGGGGACCTTGGTCAGGCCGGTGCCGTCGGGGTGGACGCCGTACAGGGAGCCGCGGGTGCCGAACACGATGAGGTGCCCGTTCGGGGACCAGCTGGCCTGGTCATCTGTGAATCCCCACGGGGTGGTGCGGTGGGCGTTGCGTCCCTCGGCGGTGGCCACGAACAGTGCTTGGTTCGCATGGGCCGGTCGGGTGGGGTCGGTGCGGGTGAACACCAATCGGGCGCCATCGGGCGAGTAGTCCAAGGGGAAGTCGTCGCCGCCTGGGTTCGTGGTGATCCGGGTGAGGCCCCCGCCGTCGGAGGCGCGGATCGTATAGACCCCGTTCAGGCTCGGGTCGGTCTGGCCTAGGCCCTCGCATGCCAGTCGGGTCCCATCGGCGGTCCAGACAGCGCAGGAGGTGAAGATGTTCGGGTCCGGCATGCTGAACCCATGGACGCTGCCGGTGGCCGGGTCCAGGAGCGCGAAAGCGGTGTCGCAGACCGGGGGGTCCAGGCAGGACGTGAATGCCAGCTGTCGACCGTCGGGTGACCAGTGCGGGTACCCGCCGCCGACCCACAACAACTGCGGCTGCCCACCGTCGGGGCTCACCCGGTAGATGTCGGTGTCCCCGGTGGCGGGATCAACCCTCTCGAACGCGATGAACCCGTTCCCCCCTGGTGTCCGCGCCTGCGCGGCGGCACCCCAGACGGAGCTCGCTGCTATCAGCAGCGCGACCATGCTCAGACTGCGGATTCGCATCTGGCTCTCCTTCCCGCGCCGCCCGGGCCTGCTGCCGCGGGCGCTCTCGTGCAGAGTGCGCTGCCCGTGGGACGGAGGTCATCGTGGCTAGCACGGAGAACCGGGCGCCCGGCCGTCCGGGCCGCGGTAATGGTCGAGCAGCTGGGCGAGGCGCCAGGTGCCGTCGTCGTGCGGGGGAGGACGTGGCTGGCGGCCAAGGGTCGGAACTCCCTGATCAAGAGGCGGCTCGACCCAGGTGGAAGGGCACTGGCTCGGAGGGTGCATGGGGCCGTGTCCGAATGGAACCGGCAATATGAACGCCGTGATCTCAGCGCGACGTCACTCTTGTCCCAACTGCAGATAGTCGCGCAAGAGACGGGACGTGCGCGGTGTCGCTGTGCGGGTCCCGTCAAGGTGGCGGGGGGCGCGCAAACCTGCGGAGCCCTCGTGTCCAAACGAGAGGCTCGGTCAGCCGGGCGGCACGGCCGGGGCCACTTTGCCTGTTCACACCAGCTGGGCAAGCCGGGCTAGTCCAGGGCCCGTGTGAGTCGCCAGACGGTCGCGCGCGTCGTCGAGGGCGGCGGATCGGGGATGTCCGGGCGGGATCCGCGCCGGGTTGAGCGCGACCCGGTCCGACCAGTCCTTGATGTCCGGCTCGGCCGAGAACGAGAGGGCGGCCCGGGTGCCCAGGACGTTCATCCTCGCCCACTGCGTCATCGAGTCGGGCAAGGGTGAGGGCGGGCAGAGCCCGTTCTTTTCGGCGTCTCCTGCGCGGGTCGCCTCGACGTATCCGACGAGTGCTGCGCCGAAGCAGGGGAAGCCGGCCCTGATCGGCTGCAGCGTGATCGCCTCGGGGCGCCAGACCGGGACGAGCGGCGGATACTTCAGGCCGTCGGCCGCGCAGTGCACGACGAGGGCGTCCTCGGCGACGGCGAGGGGTCCGTCGGCGAAGGTGAGTCTGCCTCGGTCGACGCCTTTGATGTGGCCGTGCCGAACGACGTTCTGCAGGGTCCGCAGTTGCTCGAGCTCCCACATCGCCAGGGTCGGCGTCTTGGCCATCGTCGGCATCACCGTGCGGTCGATGCGCAGCATGATCCCCGCGTCCTCCAGTCGAAGGAACAGGTCTTCGAGCGACGTCGATGCCTCGGCGGCCTGCAGGGTGTCGGCGGCCATGCCGAGGAAGGTCGCCGGATCGGGCTGGACGACGGCCCGGTTCAGCATCCACGGGTCGCGGGGACGCACCCAGCAGATCGCGTCAGGGTCCACGCCGCGCGACAGCAGCCAGATGCACGCGTCGGTGGCTGTCTTGCCCGACCCGGCGACGACGTACTGGCTCGGCGCGCCCGCCAGCCGGGCCAGCGCGTTCACCGGCACCACCCGGGCGTCCTCGGCGACGCCAAACGGGGCCGGCAGCTCCGCCGGGATGCTGGGGGCCAGGTAGCGGGCGTCGACCAGCCGGCAACCCTCCGGCGCCTCGAACCGCTCGCCGGAGATGCGCGAGACGACGCTGCGGTCGCCGACGTACTCGCTGTTGGGGAAGAACTCCACCCTGCCCGACTCCAGCATCCGCTCCAGCATCCGCGCGTAGTAGCCGCAGATCTCCGACTGGGTGGCGCGTTCCTGCAGGCCCACCTCAGGTCCGCGCTGCTGCAGCTGACCGCCGCCGAGCAGTGTCGATCCGACGCCGTAGAAGGCAGAGGCCTGGTGCAGGCGGACGAACGGGTACGCCTCGAGCCAATGCCCGCTGACGCCGTGCCGGCGATCGACCAGCGCCACCCGAGCATCGCAGTGGTCGATCAAGGCGTCGGTGAAGGCCATGCCCATCGCGCCGGCACCCACCACGAGATAGTCGACATCGAGCGTGCGCGTCACGCCTCCACCGTGTCACCGCGGCGGGCGCACGGTACACGGATTGCTGCGAATCCCTAACAGGTTTCCTTCCGCCAGCCGCCCACGGGATGCATCACCGCGCCGCCACTGACCACGACGGCTCACAACTGATCCGCCGGTCAAGCCCTCACTGGCCGCCATGAGCGCGAATAGATGCCGCCCTCGATCGGCCGGCCGGCAGTGGGGAAACTGATCGGCTGTGCCATCCGCGTGACGGTTCTGTTCGCGACGGTCGAGCAAGATTAACGAGCAGAACCGGCACTACCGAGCACTCCAGCGTCCTGGGTGCATCGACGAGGCCGCGGGCAAGCCCGTGACCAGCAAGAACTGCCGTGGGGCGGGCGGGACTCGAACCCGCGACCCAAGGATTATGAGTCCTCTGCTCTAACCGGCTGAGCTACCGCCCCGGCGAGCAGCATACGGAAGCCACGGAGCGTGTCGATCGACGTCCGCGTCGAAAGGGTGAAGTGACACGCTGGGTTTGTCCTCTGCCCCCCCGGGAACCTACGCCGCCACAAGCGGGTTGCTGCAAGCCAGTGCCGACAAGGGCGGGTCGTAGCGGCCCCGGCGTCCGTCTGCCCTTGGGGCCGACTTGTGTTGACGACGAATGGGAGCGAACGATGGACGAGCAGCTGACACCACTGTCCAAGGCGGAGCTGGACGCCGAGAAGGCAACGCCCCTGCCGGACAAGGAGGTGATGTCTCTGCTCGACCTGAACGTCAACCTCGACCTGGCCCTCGACCTGGCGGCTCCGATCGACCTGGCCGTTGCAGCAAACGCCAACGTCGCGGCGCCCATCGATGCGGCCGTCGGCGCGAACGTGCTCTCCGTGGACTCGACGGCCGGCGCGCTCGCCGGCCAGCACGTAGCCCTGGAGCAGAACCTGTCCGGTGACGCCGTTGCCAACGCGCCGCAGGACAGCGCCATCACCCAGTCGGCAGACCCGACCGCGGGCACCACCGACCCGACCGCGGGCACCACCGACCCGACCGCGGGTGCGGACCTCGGCAGCACGACGTCCTCGCTGTTGGACGGCAACCTGCTCAACGTCGACGTGAACGCCAACGCCGATGCCAACATCACGGCCCCGGTCGACGGCGCGGTGGCGGCCAACGCCAACGTCGCGGCACCGATCGACGCCGCGGTCTCAGCGAACATCGGCTCGGTCGGTTCCGACGCGACCGCGATCGCCAACCAGGACGCGACGATCAGCCAGAACATGGACGGCGTCACGGCCGATGCCACCGCAGACCAGACCAGCAACATCAATCAGTAGCCCTCGATGACGCAGACCGCCCCGTCGCCGGAGGCGGCCTCATCCGAGGCCGCCTCCGGCGACGTCGCGCCTGTCCTAGCGGACGGCGTCGAGCTGTTGGGAGAGCTGGCCAACTCGGGCTACCGGAGTGCGCCCAGCCTGGTCCGACGGGCGGACGGTCAGACCATCTCACTCACCCCGCTTCTCTACCAGGTCCTCGCGGCGATCGATGGGACCCGCGGCGATGTCGGCATC
>JAVEDG010000230.1 GCA_030841245.1 Actinomycetota bacterium | reverse complement strand
CTGGCCGTGCTGGTCGGTCAGCTCGAAGTCCGGGGCCGGGGTCCCTACCTCGACAGTCACGGTCTCACCTCGTCGCCGTCGTCCTCCCCGGCGAGCGCGCGACGTCGTTACGGGCTCGTCGGCCGGTGGTGCCGGCGGGGTCGCGCCGCCGGAATGCCATTGTGTCAGGCGTGTCAGGAATGTCCTCGCCGGCCGTCGAGCCCTCCGACGGCGAACGCGGCCTCGCGGCGTACGACGTCGCCGACCTGGCCCCGCTGATCCTCACTGCCTGGGACGACTTCCTCGAAGTGGCCTCGGCCAGCCAGCTGCACCTCCCGACCCGGGTGCCGGGCTGGACAGCGCACGACCTGTGCGTGCACCTCGGCTCGTGGCCCGGTAGCCGGTCTCTGATCCGGGTGGTCGAGGAGGCCCGGGCCCGTGACGCCGACGGCACGTTCGACCAGGAGGGCCACAGCGCCGCGGTCATCGAGGCGAACGCCACCGCCACCGACCACGAGGTGCTGGCCGGCATCGAGCGAGCGCGTGCCGAGACGGCGGCGTTCCTCGACTCCCCGGACGTGGCCGAGCTCGGCCGGCGGCCGGTCCGCTCGGCCGTCGGCCCGTTGCCCTTGCTCACCGCGATCGCCGCAGTGACCTACGAGCTCGCGGTGCACGCGCTCGACCTGGAGCCCGCCGGCGCCCCGCGCCCACCGGCCGGGCTGCTCGAGGCCGGGGTCGCGTCTCTGGTCGACGTCACAGGCGCGCTGGCCGTGCGGTGCGGCATCGACACGACCGCGGGTTGCGTGACGCCCGACGGAGGCTGGGCATTCGCGTCACGCGGCCCCGACTGGCTGACCATGCGGCTGCCCGACGCGCGCCCCGGCTGGCCGGTGGTGGAGGCCGACGCGGCGGTGATCCTCGACGCGTCGGCGGGTCGCCGGCAGGTGCCCCGGCTGCTGGCTCGTCGCGAGATGCGCCTGCACCACGTCGCCGGCCTGCTGCGGCTGGCGCCCATCGTCGAGCAGGTGCCCGGCCTGCCGGGCGGTCCCGCCCTCGGCGGCGCCGCGCGCCACCTGCGCGGAATCGGTCACTGGGTGCGCCGGCTGCCCGGGCTGCCGCACTGACGGTTGACCGCGGAACGGGCGCCGCATGCGGAGGGGCTAGCGCGACGTACGACGGGTCGACAACCGCGTGCCGGACCAGTCACGGCCGGCACTCACGCTGCTGGTCGCGTGCAGTCCGGCCGTGGGGGCCGCGTCGCCGATGTCGCTCGGCTCCACGTGCCCCGCGCGCCCGGCCTTGGGGGTGAGCAGCCAGACCACACCACCGTCGCCCAGCGAAGTCAACGAGTCGACGAGGGCGTCGACCAGGTCGCCGTCGTCGTCGCGCCACCAGAGCAGGACGGCGTCGACCACGTCCTCGTACTGGTCGTCCACCAGCTCGGAGCCGATGACCGCCTCGACCGCGGTGCGCAGCTCGTCGTCGCAGTCCTCGTCCCAGCCGAGCTCTTGCACGACCTGACCGGGACGCAACCCAAGGCGCCCGGCCGGGTGGCGCGAATCGTCCGCGTCGTCCGCGGTGGCGCTCACCGGATGCCTCCTGCTGTTCGTCGGTGCTGGTTCGTGGTAGCCGGGTGGTGGGGCGCTCGCCGCGGCCCCGGCCGGCGGCGGAACCCCTGTCGGTGTTGCGCGTAGTCCACACGGACCGGGGCCCGTCGCGCAAGCGCTTCGGCGCGAGTCGTCCCAATGATGGACCGACCGGCGGGCTCAGCCCGCGAGGAAGCTGAGTCTGACCCGCCTCGTCGGGTTGTCGCCGTTGAGGTCCACCAGGCACACCGACTGCCAGGTGCCGAGGGCCAGCTCGCCCCCGACCACCGGGATGCTCGCGTACGGCGGGCAGAGCGCCGGCAGCACGTGGTCCCGCCCGTGCCCGGCCGAGCCGTGCCGGTGCCGCCATCGGTCGTCGGCCGGGAGCAAGGCCCGCAGCGTGGCCAGGAGGTCGTCGTCGCTGCCGGCGCCGGTCTCCAGCACCGCCAGCCCGGCCGTGGCATGCGGGACCCAGACGTGCAGCAGGCCGTCAGCGGCCCCGACGGCGCGCAAGAACTGGTGGCAGTCGCTGGTCAGGTCGTGGACCGTCTCGTCAGAGCCGGTGCGGACCTCGATCAGATCGGTGTGCATCGGACCAGTCTGCGGGTCGCGTGCCGGCGGCCGGGCACGGCGGGCCCGAGGCGGCGTCCCGATCAGGCCGAGCCGCCTTCCACCACCGCGTCGGGACCCGGGAACACGAGCGTCTCGTGCCCGTCGGGGTAGCGGACCAGGTAGGGCGGCTCACCTTCCTGGCCGCGAACCTCGACGATCTGCCCGACGTGGTCCTGCTCGCCGACCGTGCGGCCGTGGACGTGCAGCTGGTCGCCGACCGTGGCGCGCATCGCTTCCTCCTCGTTCCTCGCCGGTGCGGCACCGTCGCCGTCCCGTCCTCGTGAGGGCGGCGCCGGTGCGCCTTCCCTCCAGCCTGGTCCGTCCCGGCCACCTCCGGAAGGGGTTACCCATGGGTAGAGATGCACACTGGAGGGTCTCGGGGGACGATGTGGGTGCGCCGGTCGCACCCGGCGTCGTGGCGCACCAGCTCCGAACCGACCGACGCGAAGGACTTCCGTGGCTTCCGGACAAGACCGACACGAGCGGCCCGCCCTGATCAGCAACGGGCTGCCGAGCCAGCTGCCCGACATCGACCCCGCCGAGACGGCGGAGTGGCTCGAGTCGCTGGACGCGGTCGTCGACCACGCGGGCCGCAACCGGGCCCGGTTCCTCATGCTGAGCCTGCTCCAGCGCGCCCGCGAGAAGCAGGTCGGCGTGCCCAGCCTGCGCAGCACCGACTACATCAACACCATCCCGCCCGAGTCCGAGCCGTGGTTCCCCGGCGACGAGCACGTCGAGCGCCGGATCCGCGCGTACGTCCGCTGGAACGCCGCGATCATGGTGCACCGCGCGCAACGGCCGGAGGTCGGCGTCGGCGGGCACATCTCGACCTACGCGTCCTCGGCCGCGATGTACGAGGTCGGCTTCAACCACTTCTTCCGCGGCAAGGACCACCCGGGCGGCGGCGACCACATCTACTACCAGGGCCACGGCTCCCCCGGCATGTACGCGCGTGCCTTCCTCGAGGGACGGCTCTCCGAGGCCCAGCTGGACGGTTTCCGGCAGGAGCTCTCCCACGAGGGCGGCGGCCTCCCGTCGTACCCGCACCCGCGGCTGATGCCGGACTTCTGGGAGTTTCCCTCGGTCTCGATGGGCCTCGGCCCGCTCAACGCGATCTATCAGGCCCGGTTCAACCGCTACCTGCACCACCGCGGCATCAAGGACACCAGCCAACAGCACGTCTGGGCGTTCCTCGGTGACGGCGAGATGGACGAGCCCGAGTCGCTCGGCGCGATCGGCATCGCTGCTCGCGAGGAGCTGGACAACCTCACGTTCGTCATCAACTGCAACCTGCAGCGTCTCGACGGTCCGGTCCGCGGCAACGGCAAGATCATCCAGGAGCTGGAGACCTACTTCCGCGGTGCCGGGTGGAACGTCATCAAGGTCGTCTGGGGCCGTCAGTGGGACGACCTGCTCGCCCGCGATGTCGACGGCGTGCTCGTCAACGCGATGAACACGACGCCCGACGGACAGTTCCAGACCTACTCGGTCGAGGACGGCGCCTACACGCGCGAGAAGTTCTTCGGCACGGACCCGCGGCTGCGCAAGATGGTCGAGCACCTCAGCGACGACGACATCCGGCACCTGCCGCGCGGTGGCCACGACTACCGCAAGGTGTACGCCGCCTTCGACGCAGCCACCAAGCACGTCGGCCAGCCGACGGTCATCCTCGCGCACACCATCAAGGGCTGGACGCTCGGCAAGGACTTCGAGGGCCGCAACGCGACCCACCAGATGAAGAAGCTGACCAAGGCCGAGCTCAAGGAGCTGCGCGACCGGCTCTACCTCGAGATCCCGGACAACGCGCTCGAGGCGCCGCTGCCGCCGTACTTCCACCCGGGTGCCGACAGCGACGAGATCGCGTACATGAAGGAGCGTCGCGCGCAGCTCGGCGGATCGCTGCCCAAGCGGGTCGTCCGCGCGAAGCCCCTCGACCTGCCCAAGCCCGAGGTGTACGACGAGCTGAAGGCCGGCTCCGGCAAGCAGGCGGTCGCCACGACGATGGCATTCGTCCGGCTGCTCAAGGACCTGATGAAGGACAAGGGCATCGGCGCGCGGTTCGTGCCCGTGATCCCCGACGAGGCGCGCACCTTCGGCATGGACGCGATGTTCCCGACGGCGAAGATCTACTCGCCGTTCGGCCAGCGCTACGAGGCCGTCGACCGCGAGCTGCTGCTGTCGTACAAGGAGTCGACGGTCGGGCAGATCCTGCACGAGGGCATCACGGAGGCCGGTTCGATGGCGTCGGTGATCGCGGCCGGCACGGCATACGCAACGCACGCCGAGCCGATGATCCCGGTTTACGTCTTCTACTCGATGTTCGGCTTCCAGCGCACCGGTGACCAGATGTGGGCGCTCGCCGACCAGCTCGGCCGCGGCTTCCTGCTCGGCGCAACAGCGGGCCGTACGACGTTGAACGGCGAGGGACTGCAGCACCAGGACGGTCACTCGATGCTGCTCGCGTCGACCAACCCCGCCGTCGTGGCCTACGACCCGGCGTTCGGCTATGAGATCGCGTTCATCGTCGAGGACGGCCTGCGGCGGATGTACGGGCCGGACAGCAGCCTCCCCGAGAACGACGTCTTCTACTACCTGACG
>JAVEDG010000453.1 GCA_030841245.1 Actinomycetota bacterium | reverse complement strand
CCAGAGGACGGCGAGACTCACGGGGAGTGAGGCCATGCGCGGAGGCCACCAGCCGGTGATGTTTCTGCGCCGGCCGGCGGGACCTCGGCACGACGGGAAGCGTCAGCCGGGCCCCAGAAGAGGCTGTCAACCGCGCGATTTCGCTTGACTGGGCGGTTGAGGGCCTGACGGTCCAGGCTGGGATCCGCCCGGGAGTGATCTCAGCCAGAGCAGCGCCGCTGGGATCCCGAGCTGGCTGTGGTCCTCACCTCCTGACCTTCATCACTTTCGGGGGAGCGGCTGCCAGCCGATCGGGCCCTCGGATCCTGCTGCGACGAGGCGAAGATGAGTCCCGTCGGCGTCGATCTCGTAGAGGTTGCCTTGTCGAGTGAAGATGGCATTGACGGCGAGCGTTGTTCCGTCCGGTGACCATGTCAGACCCGGCTGGAATCCCAGGCAGATGCAGGAGCCGATGTCGGACAGTCTGCTGGCCCCGGTCCCGTCGGGAGCGATGGTGCTGATGTGCAGGCGCGTGCTGTGCCTTAGCGACTCGGCGTTTCCTTCGGTGGAGTCGATGAACGCGATGGTGGTCCCATCGGGCGACCATGCAGGGTCCCACACCCCGAACGGCTCGAGGGTGTCGGAACTCCACACAAGAGCCAGGTCAGAGCCGTCGCTGTCGACCGCATACAGCCCTGGAGGGCCACCGAGGTTCTGGGCTACGAAGGCCAGCCGGTCGCCCGTCGGTGCCCACGTCGGCTGCCCGATACTAGAAAGGCCGGCGGTGTCGAGCACCGCGACTGCGCCAGTGTCCAGCTGCACCATGCGGAGGTGCTTCCCCGCTGCCACCGCCATCAGGTCGCCGCGCGGCGACCAGGCGAATCCGCATCGGTGGCAGCTCGCCACGACCCGCGTCCGTTGGGTGTTCAGGGAGAAGATTCGTAGCTGGCGGTGGGCTTGGTAGGCCAGCGCGGCCCCATCAGGGGACCACGACAGATCGCTGTCAAGCGCCGCCGTGGGAAGCCCTGGCACCACGTCGGAGGGCACACTGCCACGGCCGCCGTTGAAGACGATGACTCCGTTCCCATGACCTCTGGACGGACCGACGGGCTGTACGTCGGCCGCCCCCGGAGTCTTCAGGACGCTCCAGCCAAGGGCCCCGAGCACCACGACAAGCAGCACCGTTACTACCCGTGCGCCCGCGCGCCTGGCCCGCGTCTGCTTGAGCTCTCGAAGCATGACGTCAAGGTCCACCGGGCTGGATGCCTCGCGGAGGCCCTCGGTAGCCACGACTGCGCGCTCGTCGATGTTCATGCCTCACCACCGGGGCTGGTGCCCAGCCGCTTGGCAAGCGCAAGCCGGCCGCGCGTGAGGTGGACCTTCACGGTTCCCTCCGAGCAATTCAGGGTCAAAGCGATATCGGCGACGCTCAGGTCGTAGAGGTAGCGCAATGCCACCGCCTGGGCCTGTCTGCGCGGCAGCGACCGAACCTCGTACCAGAAATCGTCGTCTACCACATGTTCTGGCTCGACGGAGACTCGGCGTCCCGAGAGCCGCAACAGGGCCCGGACCTCTATCGCGCGACGTCGCACCTGCGAGACCGCGAGGTTCGCACAGACCCTGCGGGTCCATGCCTCCGGGTGGTGCAGGTCCTCGATGTGTCGCCATCGGCGATAGGTGACCAGCATCGCCTCTTGGGCAACCTCCTCGGCCAGCGTCGGGCCACACAGGCCGCGCGCGAGGAGGATCAGCCCGGGCAGCTCACGGCGGTAGAAGTCCTCGAAACGCAGCCCGGCGCCCCGTCCGGCAGCAGGTATCGGATCCGTGTACACGGCTCCGCCCGAACTCAACCGGTCCGGTCCACGTTGCCTCATAACCTAGAGTCGCTCCAGCCGCGCCTCGCGATGACACGATCCGGCGACGACCTTGGCGCCACGTCCCAAGGCCGCGGCGGAGCCTCCGATGCGCCACCCACGACCGCTCGTCTAATGCGCAGTCGGACCCAGGTCCGGTGGTGCAAAGAAGCGCCGCCGAATCGCTACGTGCTGCGCAGAGGCCGCCGCCGCCCTGCGGGGGATGAGGGCGACGCGGGCTGCGGCGACGCTACGTCCGCCCGCTGGGAAGTCTGAGCATCTGGGGCCAATGCCGGTGGTATCAGTGGCACGCCTCGGGGCATCTCCTCGGTGGGTCCTGTCCTCACCTGAGACGGGGGACGGGATCAAGGCCCCGCCATGGTGCGAACTCACTTCGGCGGGGCCGTCACATTGTCCTCAAGCCGCACCGCCGGGTCGACGATGCTGAGAACGACGCCGGCCGGGCAGCCGCTGGGTTGCTTGCCATTGTGGTGGCGTCAACGGCACGTGGCGGCGTCGAGAAGGTCCCTGCCGCCCTCGCGACGTCGCCACTGCCGGGAACGCTCCCCTTCCCCGACTTTGGCGCCCGCCGCGGTCGTGACGGTGATGCGACACACGACCGGCGCCGTAGACGATAGCCCAGCTCAGAGCGTGCACCAGGGGCGCGGGCCACCTTTCGGCCAAGCCGACAATGCCCGTTCGGCCCGTGGCAAGCGGGTGCGCGCCGGACGACTCTGTTACTGCGCGTTTCCGGACCGTGATCGAGGGAGCGGCCCGCTCGGGTGAAGGCGCCCAACGGCCCGCGCCGGATCTCCCTCGTGGGCGGCGCGGGCCGTCTTCGGCCTCGGGGGCTCGTCAGCGGGCCTCCTCCGACTGTCGCTGACGCAGCCGGTCCTTGTTGA
>JAVEDG010000222.1 GCA_030841245.1 Actinomycetota bacterium | reverse complement strand
GAAGTCGTCGACCTGCCCGAGGAGGTGCTGGCCGACCCCATCTGGGAGCGCTCCGGCCACACCCAGCGCGGCCGCGACGGCTGCCGGGTCCCGATCCCCTGGACCGTCGGGGGCCCGTCGCACGGCTTCGGGTCGGCCGGATCGTGGCTGCCGCAGCCGGCGACCTGGGGCTCCCTGTCCGTCGAGGCGGAGTCCGGCTCGGAGGGGTCGATGCTCGAGCTCTACCGGGCCGCGCTGCGCCGCCGCCGCCAGGAGCCCGCGCTGGGCGACGGCCCGCTGCGCTGGCTGGACTCCCCCGCGGACGTGCTGTTGTTCGAGCGGGCGGCCGCGGACGGCTCGGTGATCGTCGCGGTCAACTTCGGCAGCGAGCCGGCCACGCTTCCCCCCCACGGCTCGATCCTGCTCGCGAGCGACGTCGGCAACGACGGCCTGCTGCCGCCCGACTCGGCTGTCTGGTTGCGACCCGCCTGACCCTCCCCAAGATCAAATGGCACGTTGGGACAGGGACACGCCGACGACCCCGCGTCTCGTGTCCCAACGTCACATCGGAGCGGGTGGTCGGCGCGCCGATGAGTTCCACAGTCGGGCAAGGTCCAACGTCGCAGTGAGGGCAAACCGCTCGCCGATCGTCGGTGGGCATGGCTAGGTTCAACCCAACGAGCCTCGCCCACAAGGCCGCCTTCCCGACGACGAGGAGACGCCCCAGATGACCCGACTCGCCGAGTTCGTCCTCCACCACCGCAAGCGAGTCATGCTGTTCTGGCTGGTGATGTTCCTGGTCGGCATCTTCTCCGCCAGCAAGGCGCCGGGCCGGCTCACCGTGGACTTCTCGCTGCCCGGCCAGCCGGGCTACGAGACCGAGAAGCAGCTGCTCGCGACGTTCGGCAACGGAGGGTCCAACCCGCCGACCATCGCCGTCGTGACCGTGCCCAAGGGCACGACCGTCGACGACCAGATGTCGAAGATCACCCCGGTGTTCGACCAGGTGCAGAAGGCACTGCCGGGCACCCGGATGGTCGACTACGCCCAGACCAGCGACACGTCGTTCCTGACGAAGGACGGGCGTACGACGTTCGCTCTGGTCTACCCGAAGCCGTTCAAGAGCTTCACCGACGTCGGCCCCGAGGTGGCGATGAAGCCGATCCTTGCGATGGCCAGCAAGGACACCGGGCTCGACTTCGGGGTGACCGGTTACAACCTGCTCGCCCAGGGCGGCGACAACTCGACCGGACCCAGCCTGCTCGCCGAGACCTTGCTGGGAGCCCTCGGCGCACTGGCCGTGCTCTGCTTCCTGTTCGCGTCGTTCCTCGCGCTCGTCCCCTTGCTCATCGCCGGGGTGTCGATCCTCACGACCTTCACGATCGTGCTGATCGGCACCTACGTGATCGACGTCAGCTTCGTCGTGCAGTTCCTCATCGCACTGGTCGGCCTGGGTGTCGCGGTCGACTACTCGCTGCTCGTCGTCAACCGATGGCGCGAGGAACGAGCCCACGGCCACGACAACCACGACGCGATCGTGACGGCGATGAACTACGCCGGGCACGCGGTCGTGGCCAGCGCGGGCACGGTGGCGATCAGCCTCTGCGCCCTGCTGGTCATCCCCGTCCCGCTGCTGCGAAGCATGGGCCTCGGCGGCATGCTGATCCCGTTGGTCAGCACCGCCGTGATCCTGACCCTGCTGCCCGCGCTGCTCGGCGGGATCGGGCCACGGGTCGACTGGCCAAGGATCCGTCACGAGGGTCGTCCGTCGCGCGCCTGGTCGGCCTGGGCGCGGCTGGTGGTACGTCGTCGCTGGATCGCGGCCGGTGTCGCCCTGGTGCTGCTCGGGTTCCTGGTCGCCCCGATCTTCGGGATCAAGATCGGGCAGGCCCAGACCAGCTCGCTCGCCAGCGGCGGCCCGGCGTACGAGCAACTGAAGACGCTGCGGGACGGCGGGGTGCCCGCGGGGATCGTGTCACCGATGGAGGTGCTGATCAAAGGGAAGGACGCCAGCACCTCGGCCGACCGGACCATCAGCGCTGCCGAGCAGGCTGACGGCGTGGCGTTCGCGTTCAGCCCCGACACCGGGCAGTGGCGCCGAGGCAGCGCCGCGGTCGTCGACGTGATCCCGACCGACGAGACCGTGGACTCGACGAAGGCACATGTCGTCGACCAGGTGCACAGCGCCATCGACGGCATCCCGGGTGTCGTGGGCATCGCTGGTGTCGGACCGACGGTCCTCGACTACATCAACGCGGTCTACAAGAACTTCCCCTACAGCCTGGGACTGATCGCGCTGGTCACGTTCCTGCTGCTGGTGCGCACGTTCCGCTCGATCCTGTTGCCCGTCAAGGCTGTCCTGCTCAACATCATCTCCGTGTCGGCGACGTTCGGCGCCACAGTGCTGTTCTGGCAGGAGGGCCACGGCTCGCAGCAGGTGTTCGGCATCGCGCCGACCGGCGCCGTCACCTTCTGGCTACCCGTCCTCATCTTCGCGTTCCTGTTCGGGCTCTCGATGGACTACGAGGTCTTCATCCTGGCCCGGATGCGCGAGGAGTACGACCGGACCGGATCGACCGCGCGGGCGGTGATCACCGGCCTCGGCCGTACGGGGCGGCTGGTGACGTCGGCCGCCCTGATCTTGTTCTTCGCCTTCGCCGCCCTCGCTTCGGCGCCGGACACCGACATCAAGGTCCTCGGCACGGCGCTCGGCGTGGGCATCCTG
>JAVEDG010000166.1 GCA_030841245.1 Actinomycetota bacterium | reverse complement strand
GCCATGTGGTCCGCGTCGACGAGCCGTGGCCGTCGGGGGTCGAGCCGCCGGAGGCCGACGCCGTCGTCACCGCGACCCCCGGTCTGGGCCTGGCGGTGCTTGTCGCCGACTGCACGCCGGTGCTTCTCGCAGACCGCGGCTCCTCCCGTGCGATCGGTGCGGTGCACGCGGGACGGCGCGGTATGGCCGCCCGAGTGGTCACCGCGACGGTCGAGGCGATGCGCGGCCTCGGCGCGCGACCGCGCCACCTCGTCGCGGTCGTCGGTCCGGCGATCTGCGGTGCCTGCTACGAGGTGTCAGCAGAGATGCAAGAAGAGGTGGTCGCAGTGGCACCCGCAGCCCGCGCCACGTCGCGGCGGGGAGCCCCGGCACTCGACATCCGGGCCGGCATCACCGCCGAGCTGATCGCGGCAGGGGTCCGGACGATCGAGTCGGAGTCGTGGTGCACGGCCGAGCGGTCGTCGCTGTACTCCCACCGCCGCGACGGCGTCACGGGCCGGATGGCGGGCATCGTGCACGTGCCCGAGGCGCTGCCGGCGGAGCTGCCACGATGAGCCGCCGCGACGAGATCGCCGCCAACCTCGTGGCCGTTCAGGAGAGGATCGGTGCGGCCTGCGCGGCGGCCGGCCGCGACCAGGCGGACGTCACGTTGGTCGTGGTCACCAAGACGTTCCCGGTCGAGGACGTCCGGCACCTGCACGCGCTCGGTGTCCGCGACGTGGGAGAGAACCGGGACCAGGACGCCGCTCCGAAGGCCGCCGCCTGCAGCGACCTCGACCTGCGCTGGCACTTCGTCGGGCAGCTCCAGACCAACAAGGCACGCTCGGTCACGGCGTACGCCGAGACCGTGCACTCGGTGGACCGGGTCCGGCTGGTGACCGCGCTCGAGAGGGGCGCCGCCGAGCACGGTCGACGCGTCGGTGTCTTCGTGCAGGTCGACCTCGACCCGGGGGACGCGCCCGACCGAGGCGGTGCCAGGCCCGGCGAGGTGGACGCCGTCGCGGAAGCGGTGGAGGCGGCCGGGCACCTGGACCTGGCCGGACTGATGGCGGTTGCACCGCTGGACGCCCCGGCGGCCGAGGCGTTCGCCCGGCTCCAGGAGATCTCCGCCCGGCTTCGGGCGACCTACCCGCACGCCGCCGGGCTGTCGGCCGGGATGAGCCACGACCTCGAGGACGCGATCGCGCACGGGGCGACACACCTGCGTGTCGGTACGGCAATACTCGGTTCCCGCCCGCCGCTCGGCTAGCGTCGTCGCAGAGCCGATTCGTCGGTTCTGCCAGACCAGCGGCAGACCCAGCAGCGTCAGGTGTGCACTGTGTCTGGGGGTCCGTCCACCGACCGGAGGGCAACAGGCATGGCCGGCGCGATGCGCAAAGCGATGGTCTACCTCGGCCTCGTCGAGGACGAGGACCACTACGACTACGACGAAGAGCACGACTACGACACGGAGACCGCCGAGGACGGCTACGCCTCTGCCGCGTCCCGCAGCGTCGCGCCGGTCCGTGACGACGGGCCCCACTACTTCGGGGCGACCCGAGGGTCGGTCGCGACGATGCCAGAACGGCGTCCCCACCCGGGCACAGCGCCGTCCCGCTCGTTCGACCGGATCACCACCATCCACCCCCGCACCTACAACGAGGCCAAGCAGATCGGTGAGAGCTTCCGCGAGAGCACACCGGTGATCATGAACCTGTCCGACATGGACGACGCCGATGCGAAGCGTCTGGTCGACTTCGCCGCCGGGCTCGTCTTCGGGCTGCGCGGGACCATCGAGCGGGTGACCAACAAGGTCTTTCTGCTCTCACCCGCCAACGTCACGGTGACCGCCGAGGACAAGGCTCGGATGGCCGAGAGCGGCTTCTTCAACCAGAGCTAGCAGACTTGCCCTGTGATCCCCCGTGGCGTGAGCCAGCTGATCCTGACCGTCCTGTGGTTGTTCTTCGTCCTGCTGCTGGTTCGGCTGGTGCTCGACTACGTCCAGCAGTTCTCCCGCTCATGGCGCCCCACCGGGGTGGTCCTGGTGCTGGCCGAGGTCGTCTACACGATCACCGACCCGCCTCTGAAGGCGCTCCGCAAGGTGATCCCGCCGCTGCGCATCGGTGGGATCGCCCTGGACCTGTCCTTCATCGTGCTGTTCATCCTGGTCCAGATCGCCATCCGGGTGGTGAGCTCGTTGTCGGCCTAAGCGGCGCGCCAGGCCGGCCGCCGCGCCGTGGCCCGGGGCAGGCTGGCACTGCCCGGCGTACGACGGGCCGCGTAGCCTGGCAGGCCCGGGGTACCTGGACCTGAGGACCGGGTGGTGTATGACAATGGCCCGGACAACTGTCCCGAAACATCCATGATCACGAGCAAGAGGTTCTGTGAGAGGGTTGCGGTGAGCACTCGCGGACCATTGCCCAGGGAGACTGCCGAGGTGACGCCATGCCGCTGACCCCCGAGGACGTGAACAGCAAGCAGTTCACCAGCACTCGCCTCAAGCCGGGTTATGACGAGACCGAGGTCGACGAGTTCCTCGACGAGGTCGAAGCGGAGCTGACCCGGCTGTACCGGGAGAACGACGAACTGCGGACCAAGCTGGCGGCCGCCCAGCGAGCGCTCGCCGAGGCCGGGGAGAGCACCCGCACGCAGCCTGCCGTCGCTGCCGCGCCGCCCCAGCAGGCCGCGCCGACGCCTCCGCCGCCTGCACCCACACCTGCCCCCGCCCCTCCGTCGGGCGGCAACGCGTCCGAGACGGCCACCGGGATCCTGGCCCTGGCCCAGCGCACGGCCGACGAGCACATCGCCGAGGCGCGCACCCAGGCCGACCGGATCATCGGCGAGGCCCGCACCCGGGCCGACCAGCTCAAGCGCGAGGCCGACGACAAGCACCGGCAGATGATCGGCTCGCTGGAGTCCGAGCGCAGCAGCCTGGAGCGTCGGGTCGAGCAGCTGCGCGCGTTCGAGCGCGAGTACCGCGCCCGGCTGAAGAACTACCTCGAGACTCAGCTGCGCGAGCTGGACAGCCGCACCAGTGAGGCGCCCTCCGGGTCCGGCGGGTCTGCCGGTCCCGGCCCGTCTGGCAGCGGTCCCTCCAGTGGGTCCTCGGGTGCCGGCGGTTCAGCGGCTCCGAGCGGGCCGGCGGCGGGACAGCAGTCCCCACGCAGCCCGTTCTCGGCCGGTGCGCCGGTGTCCAGCCCGGACGCGCCTTCCGGCCCGCCCACGCAGCCGCAACCGTCCAGCGGCTTCGTGCTGGACGAGGGGCCGGAGCCGCGCGGCTAGCCCGGACACGACGACGGGCGCCGGTGAGCCAGGGGGGTGGGCTCGCCGGCGCCCGTCGTCATATCCGAGCGAGGAGGACGCTCAGACTGCTGCCAACCGCCGGAAGGGATCCCGCGCGGGTGGTGCCGGCAAGGTGATGCGGTTGCCGTCGGCGGACAGACCGCCCAGGCTCAGCACCCGCGCCATGATGGAGAAGGTGGTCTCGCCGGCGTCCACGCCGCCCTGGGTGACCATGACCCGGTAGATCGTCACGTAGTGCTTGGCGGGAGTGTCGTAGGACCAGTCGACCGAGCCCAGGTGGACCGCGGTGCCGTGGGTGCCGTTGGGCCCGTTGAACGGCCCGTCCCAGACCTGGATGCCGGCCGGGCCGGCGGAGTAGGGGCCGTCCAGGCCGACGTCGTTGCGCCCGGCGCTGGCGAGCAGCTCGCGGGTCTCGCGCTCGGCGAGGACGAGGGCGGGTCGGACGTGGCTGGACAGCGCGGGGACGGCTACCACCCCTTCTTTGAGCCGTAGGGTGGTGGTCGGCCCGCCCAGCGGTACGACGTGCAGTGGCACCGCGACCTCCGTGTGGTGCAGTGGGGCCCCTCCGGGGGCTCCGTCACAAGGAAGTATCGGCGCGGGGACCCCCGCAGCATCACTACGCCGACCGGGTGATCGTGCGTAACACGGGCGCGTCCCCGCGTCGGGCTTACCGAACCTTTACAGCATCAGTGAGCCGAACGGGTTAGTGCGAAGCGCAGCCCGAGGTCGGCGTGGCTGCTGATTGGCCCGGTTCCTCCGGAAATGCCCTCGGCGTACGACGTGGCGAGCACCTCGCTGCTCACGAGACCCTCGTGCTCCCGCAGCGCCTCGGCCAGCTCCCCGGCCGCCTCCCACCGAAGCGCGATCCGGTCGGTGACCTCCAGACCCGAGGACTTGCGCGCCTCCTGCACCAGGCGCACGACCTCGCGGGCCAGCCCGGCCCGCCGCAGCTCGGGGGTGATCTCGAGGTCGAGCGCGACGGTCTCGCCCGCCTCGCTGGCCACGGCCCAGCCCTCGCGCGGCGTCTCGGTGAGCAGCACCTCGTCGACCCCGACCTGCACCGGCCGGCCGTCCAGCTCCACCACCGCGCTGCCCTCAGCAGCGAGCGCGGCGGCCAGCCGGTCCGCGTCGGCGGCCGAGATCGCGGCCGCCACCCGCGGCGTGTCCTTGCCGAAGCGACGGCCGAGCGCGCGGAAGTTGCCCTTGGCGGTGCGCACGAGAGTGTCGCCGGAGGGGTCGTCTCCGGAGAGCTGCTCGAACGCGAGCACGTTGAGCTCGTCGGCCACCTGACGGCGCAGCTCCTCCGGCAGCTCCTCCCAGCCCGCGGCGGCCACCAGCGCGCGGCCGAGCGGCTGGCGGTTGCGGACCTTGGACTCGGCGCGGGCGGCCCGGCCGAGCTCCACGAGCCGCCGGACCAGGGCCATCTGCCCGGCCAGGCCGGCGTCCACCAGGGCACCGTCGACCTGTGGCCAGCGCGCGAGGTGCACCGACCCGGGCAGCTCGGGACCCCAGGGCCGCACGACGTCCTGCCAGATCCGCTCGGTCACGAACGGCACGACGGGAGCCAACACGAGGGTCAGCACGTGGACGCACTCGTGCAGGGTCGCCAGAGCGGCGGCGTCGCCGTCCCAGAACCGGCGTCGCGAGCGGCGGACGTACCAGTTCGAGAGGTCGTCGACGTAGGCCGCGAGCAGCCGCCCCACCCGCTGGCTGTCGAACGCCTCGTATGCCTCGGTGACCTCGATGACCAGCCGGTGCGCCTCGGAGAGCGCCCACCGGTCGAGCGCCGGGCGCTCGGCGAGGTCGGGCCACGGGCCGGTCGCCGGCGACCAGTCGTTCACCCCGGCGTACAGCGTGAGGAAGGACGCGGTGTTCCAGTAGGTGAGCAGCGTCTTGCGCACGATCTCCTGCAGCACCCCGTGCCCGACCCGCCGCTGCAGCCACGGCGACCCGCTGGCTGCCATGAACCAGCGCAGCGCGTCGGCCCCGTGCTCGTCCATCAGCGGCATCGGCTCGAGCACGTTGCCGAGGTGCTTGCTCATCTTGCGCCCGTCCTCGGCGACGATGTGGCCGAGGCAGAGGACGTTCTCGTACGACGTGCGGCCGTGGACGATCGTGTTCACGGCCATCAACGTGTAGAACCAGCCACGGGTCTGGTCGATCGCCTCGGCGATGAACTGGGCGGGGAAGGCCTCGGTGAACCGCTGCTCCGACCCCGGCGCGTGCGGGTAGCCCCACTGGGCGAACGGCATCGACCCGGAGTCGTACCAGGCGTCGATCACCTCGGGGACCCGGCGCATCGTCGCCCCGCAGTCAGGGCAGGCCGGCGTGACGTCGTCGACGAACGGCCGGTGCGGGTCGAGTCCGGCCAGGTCGGCGCCGGCCAGCTCGCCGAGCTCGGCCAGCGAGCCGACGCACCGCACGTGGGCCGGGTCCGAATCGCAGCGCCAGATCGGCAGCGGTGTGCCCCAGAAGCGGCTCCGGGACAGCGCCCAGTCGATGTTGTTGTGCAGCCAGTCCCCGTAGCGGCCCCACTTGATGTTCTCCGGGAACCACGCGGTGCGCTCGTTCTCGGCGAGCAGGGCGTCCTTGACCTGGGTAGTGCGGACGTACCACGACGGCTGGGCGTAGTAGAGCAGCGCGGTGTGGCAGCGCCAGCAGTGCGGGTAGGAGTGCTCGTACGCGACGTGGCGGAACATCAGCCCGCGCGCCTCGAGGTCGCGGACCAGGTCGCGGTCGGCGTGCTTGAAGAACTGCCCACCCACCAGGCCGACCGACTCGTCGAAGCGCCCGTCGGGGTTCACCGGCCGCACCACCGGCAGCCCGTACGCGCGGCACACCACGAGGTCCTCGGGACCGAACGCCGGCGCCTGGTGGACCAGCCCGGTGCCGTCGTCGGTGGTGACGTAGTCGGCCAGCACGACCAGGTGGCCCGGCTCACCGGCCGGCCACTCGGCCAGCTCGAACGGGCGCTGGTAGGTCCAGCGCTCCATCTCGCTGCCGAGGAAGCGGTCGACGACCGACCAGCCCTCGCCGAGCGCCTGCTCCAGCAGCGGCTCGGCGACGACCAGCGTCTCGCCGGACCCGTCCTGGCGGGCGGTCACGTAGGTGACGTCGGGCCGCACGGCGACCGCGGTGTTGGCGACGAGGGTCCACGGCGTGGTGGTCCAGACGAGCAGCGCGGCCTGCCCGGCGTACGGCCCGCTGGTGAGCGGGAACCGGACGTAGACCGAGGGGTCCACGACGGTCTCGTAGCCCCCGGGCTGGCCCAGCTCGTGGTCGGAGAGCGGGGTGCCGCAGCGCGGGCAGTAGGGCGCCACCCGGTAGTCCTCGACGAGCAGGCCCTTGTCGTAGATCTGCTTGAGCGACCACCACACGCTCTCGACGTACTGGGGGTCCATGGTGCGGTAGGGGTCGCTCAGGTCGATCCAGTAGCCCATCCGTCTCGTCATGGACTCGAACTCGCCGACGTGGCGCAGCACCGACTCGCGGCACTTGGCGTTGAACTCGGCCACGCCGTAGGCCTCGATGTCGGGCTTGCCGTTGAAGCCCAGCTCCTTCTCGACCGCGATCTCGACCGGCAGCCCGTGGCAGTCCCAGCCGGCCTTGCGCACGACGTGGTAGCCGCGCATCGTGCGGTAGCGCGGGAAGACGTCCTTGAAGACGCGCGCCTCGATGTGGTGCACGCCGGGCATCCCGTTGGCGGTCGGCGGACCCTCGTAGAACGTCCACGGCTCACCGTCCGAGGTGGCGGCCACCGAGCGGGCGAAGGTGTCCTCCCGGTCCCAGAGCTCGAGGATCGCCCGCTCCATGGCCGGCAGGTCGACCTGCGGGGGCACGGGGGTGTATCGCTCGGTCACGGCGGTGGGCTCCTTCGACGGGTCTGCTGCTCCGTGAAGGGACGAGGACGTCGTACGACGGGCGGCTGCCCGGCGTACCGCGAACCCGCGGTACCACCCTCCTTGGCCGCCCGCATTCGGACGACCCGCTCGTTCGCGCGCGCTGCCGGGTCTACTTGACCCGGGACCGGCGGACGGCCGAGCCCGAGGCGTTCTTCCGGCGGCTCCGGGGTGATGGCCCCATCGCTGCCTTGCGCGTCGCGGCACGAGCCTAACGCGCCGCCCGCGGCCGCTTCCTCCGGTTAATCGCACCCGAGCGGCGGGGCTGCGCTCCGGAAACCGTGCCGCAGCCCCACCCGTTTCGCCCGCTGCGGAGCCCTTCAGCAACCTCAAATGACGGCAAACAAACGAATGCAGAACGATTTGGCCGGTTCACGGCGCGGCAGTTTGTGACGGCTCCCGCGGCGACCTATCCTTCCGGCACCGTTCGTGCACCCTTCGACGCCCCAGCACCGCGCCGGAGGGTGCATCCACGGTGCACAGCCGGTGCCCGGACCACTCAGCAGGGGGTCGTCATGGCGGAGAGCAGCGAGCGGACCCGCGGGCGGGTCAGCCGCGCCGTCGCCGCGGCGCGAACCGTCGCCCGTCGGGCCAGCACCGCAGGGACCAAGGGCACGGCGGGGACAGTCAAGACCGGCGGGGCCAGGACGGGTCGGCCCTCGGCGAAGAAGGCAGCGAAGAAGCCGGCGTCCGGAGCCCGGGCCGCGGTCCGCAAGCCCGCGAAGAAGGCGACCACCAAGACGGTGGCACCCAAGCGCGCCTCGGCCGCGAAGGCGGCGCAGAAGAAGGCCGCCCAGAAGAAGTCAACGCTGAAGAAGACCACGGCCAAGAAGGTGCCCGCCAGGAAGGTCGCGACCAAGAAGGTCGCGACCAGGGCGCCCGCGAAAAAGACCACGGTGAAGAACACCGCGAAGAAGGCGCCGGTCAAGAAGGCGACCGCGAAGAAGGTCGCGACCAAGGCGCCGGCCAAGAAGGCGCCTGCGAAGAAAGTCGCGAAGAAGGTCGCCAAGAAGGCGCCCGCGAGGAAGACCACGGCGAAGAGAGCGCCGGCCAGGAAGGTCGCGACCAAGAAGGCGCCGGCCAAGAAAACCGTCACGAGGCGGCCCACGAAGGCGCCCGCGAAGACGGCGGCGGCCAAGAAGGCTGTGACCAGACCGGTCGTGAAGGCCCCGCCGAAGTCCGCCGCACCCAGGGCGGTCAGCCCCGAGCCCTCGGTGACCAACGTCCCGCAGGCCCCCCCGGTGGCGTCGAAGGCAGCCCCGCAAAAGCCGGCACCGAAGCAGGCGGCCGCCAAGAAGGCAACCGCGAAGAAGACCGCCGCTGACCTGGCCGTCCGGCACGACGAGGCACCG
>JAVEDG010000160.1 GCA_030841245.1 Actinomycetota bacterium | reverse complement strand
CAGCACTCGGTGGGCCACCTGGGTGGCGAGCGCGATGACGGTCGAGGTCCGCACGATGCCGTCCACCTCGACCACGGCGTCGATCACCCGTTGCAGGTCGGCGTTGGAACGCGCCACCAGCCGGGCGAACATGTCACCTGCCCCGGTGATGGTGTGGGCCTCGAGCACCTCGGGGATGGAGGCGAGGTGCGCGGCCACCGAGTCGTGCCCCCGGCCCTGGCGGATCTCGAGTGTGACGAAGGCGGTCACCCCGTAGCCCATCGCGCCCGGGTCCAGCTGCGGGCCCCAGCCGGCGATCACCCCGGCGCGGGTCATCCGGTCCAGCCGGGCCTGCACGGTCCCGCGGGCGACGCCGAGGCGCCGCGAGCACTCGAGGACCCCGACCCGGGGCTCGGCGGCGAAGACCGCCACGATCCGTCCGTCCAGCTCGTCCATGGTCACGCTGCTCACCTCGTCGGGCCTGGCCGCAGTTCTGCTGGACAAGTTGTTCAGCAGTTTGAGTCATTGTTGCGCAAGGTGTCGAGATCCGGTTGCATCGGCAGTCGATCCCCACGACGTCCGGAGGCCACGACATGACCACCATCGACGGCGCGAACACAGCCACCGAGCTGACCCCGGAGGAACGGGCCGCCGACCTCGACCTCCAGGCGCTCAAGACGCTGGTGGGGCTGGTGGCGTACGACTCGTCGCGCGACCCGTTCCCCGTGACGGGCTGGGACGCCGTTGTCTTCGTCGTCGGCAACGCCACGCAGACGGCGCACTTCTACCAGTCGGCCTTCGGCATGGAGCTGGTCGCCTACTCCGGGCCCGACACCGGCAACCGCGACCACAAGGCGTTCGTGCTCAAGAGCGGCTCGTGCCGGTTCGTGATCACTGGCGGGGTCGACCCGGCGAGCCCGCTGCTCGACCACCATCGGGCGCACGGCGACGGCGTGTCCGACATCGCGCTCGAGGTTCCCGACGTCGACAAGTGCATCGACCACGCGCGTGCTACAGGCGCCCGGATCGTCGTCGAGCCGCACGACGTGAGCGACGAGCACGGCACCGTGCGGATGGCCTCCATCGCGGCGTACGGCGACACCCGGCACTCCCTGGTCGACCGGTCGCGTTATGACGGCGTCTACCTGCCCGGGTACGTCGAGCGGACGTCGGGGTTCGTCAAGAGAGAAGGCGCGCCGCGCCGGCTGTTCCAGGCGCTCGACCACGTCGTCGGCAACGTCGAGCTCGGGCAGATGGACGAGTGGGTCGGCTTCTACAACAAGGTCATGGGCTTCGTGAACATGGCCGAGTTCATCGGGGACGACATCGCGACGGACTACTCGGCGCTGATGTCCAAGGTGGTCGCCAACGGCAACCACCGGGTGAAGTTCCCGTTGAACGAGCCGGCGGTCGCGAAGAAGAAGTCGCAGATCGACGAGTTTCTTGAGTTCTACGGGGGACCTGGCGCGCAGCACCTCGCGCTGGCGACGAACGACATCCTCCGTACCGTCGACCTGATGCGCGCCGAGGGCGTGGAGTTCCTGGCCACGCCTGACTCCTACTACGAGGATCCGGAGCTGCGCGCGCGCATCGGCGAGGTCCGGGCACCGATCGAGGAGCTGCAGAGCCGCGGGATCCTGGTCGACCGGGACGAGGACGGGTACCTGCTGCAGATCTTCACCCGCCCGATCGGGGACCGCCCGACGGTGTTCTTCGAGCTGATCGAGCGGCACGGCTCGCTGGGCTTCGGCAAGGGGAACTTCAAGGCCTTGTTCGAGGCGATCGAGCGCGAGCAGGAACAACGCGGGAATCTGTAGCTCGCTCAGGCGGTGAACTTCAGCAGCTGCCATCTGCCCTTGGTGGCCGCGTTCTTGGGCGTGCTCGGCAGCTCGGCGCGCAGCCGGTAAGGCTCGAAGGGCACCGGTGACCCCCGCAGCAGGACGGCCGCGCCACTCGTGCTGCTCAGCGCGATGCAGCCGGAGAGGGCAACCCCGTGCCAGGCGCCGTTGTGGCGCCGCTGGGCCCGGAACCGGATGCAGTCTCCGGCGTGGCCGGGGTGCACTCGCACGGTCTGCTTGGGATCGGTGGACATCCGGTAGAGGTGGTAGCCGCGCGAGGTGTCGTACCAGCGGTGCAGCCGCTCGACGAGCCGCGCCCGCGAGTATCTGGTTGCCAACAGGGTCCGGTCGCCGTAGCGCGCGTCTCCGGTGAACGTCACCCGGAACACGGTGCGGCGCGACATGACGTGGGACGTCCGCAGGTAGCCGTCCGCGTCGACGTTGGCCGAGCGCAGCAGGCCCCAGGTCCCGCCGTACGGCTTGGCGTAGATGCTCACCGCGCGGTTGGTGTAGGTCGCGCCGAGGTGAGCGCGCACGTGCGCTGTCGCCCCGTACCCGTAGGTCGTCCGGTCGGTCGTGACCGACAGACCAGGTTGCTTGCGCTGCACCTCGATGTCGACGGAGCCACTCGCGGTCGTCGCGCCGGTGTAGGTGACGTCATAGGTGTTCGTCTGGCCCAACCGTGGGGTGTCGTCGATCTGGAGGGTGTACTGGCCCGGGCTGCCGGAGCCGGTGACGGACACCGGGCCTGTAAGCGGCTGGGTGCCCTCGGAGTCCGTCCTCGTGACGGCGAGCTGCTCGGGCATCACGGCTGGGTCGTCGGTCGTCAGCGTCCCGGTGATGGTCAGCGACTGGCCGAGAGCGATGGGCTTGTGGGGATCCAGTGCGATCGACGTGGTTGTCGCCGTGGCCGTCGAGGCGGACAACACGACGACGAATGGCCCAACCACCGCAGCCGAGACGAGGGCGGTGATCAGCCCGACGATCCGCGTGCGCGACATACCTTCCTTCCCGGCCGGACCGGTGGACGCTAACCGCTCGGCCGTGACCGGCGCATCCCCCGCGTCCCGAAGGAGTGGTCTCGTCCGATATGTCGGGCCGGGATCCGACTCTCCAGGTCAGACCGAGCGCGCGGGCAGGACCCGGCCCGCCACGGACCCGAAGCCGATCCGCGCACCGTCAGGCCCGGGGGCCGACGCGCTGATCGACACGAGGTCGCCGTCCTCGAGGAAGCCGCGAGTCGTGCCGTCGCCGAGCTCGACCGGCTCGGTGCCGTTCCAGGACAGCTCGAGGAAGGAGCCGCGCTGCCCGCGGTCCGGCCCGGAGACGGTGCCGGAGGCGAACAGGTCGCCGGTGCGCAGGCTCGCCCCGTTGACCGTGAGGTGCGCCAGCTGTTGCGCCGGCGTCCAGTACATGCCGGCGAAGCCCGGCCGCGAGACGACGTGCCCGTTCCAGGTGATCTCGAGCTCGAGATCGAGCCCCCATGGCTCGTCGCCCCGTAGGTAGGGGAGCACCTCGGGCTGCTGCACCGGCGGCGTCACGCGGGCCGCCTCCAGCGCGTCGAGCGGGACGACCCAGGCCGAGACCGAGGTCGCGAACGACTTGCCGAGGAACGGGCCGAGCGGCACGTACTCCCACGACTGCAGGTCGCGCGCGCTCCAGTCGTTGACCAGGCAGACGCCGAAGACGTGGTCGCGGAACCCGCCGACGGGGACGGGCGACCCTGGCGCGGAGGGCACACCGACCACGAACCCGACCTCCGCCTCGATGTCGAGACGGGCCGACGGTCCGAACGTCGGCGCCTGGTCGGTCGGGCTCTTGCGCTGGCCGCTAGGCCGGACGACGTCCGTGCCGGAGACCACGACCGTGCCGGAACGGCCGTGGTAGCCGATCGGCAGGTGCTTCCAGTTGGGCGTGAGCGGCTCGGCGTCGGGGCGGAAGATCCGCCCGACGTTCTCCGCGTGGTGCTGCGAGGAGTAGAAGTCCACGTAGTCGGCGACCTCGAACGGCAGGAGCATCTCGACGTCGGCAGCGGGCAGCAGGTGCGACTCCACGAGGTCCCGGTAGGTGTCGTGGGTCAGCAGCTCCGTCAGCCAGGCCCGTACCGCGGTCCACGCCGGACGTCCCAGGGCCATGAACGGGTTGAGGCTGGGCTCCTCGAACACGTGGCCGCCGTCGAGCCCCTCGGCCGCCGAGAGGGGCGCCAGGTCGAGCACCTGGTCGCCCAGCGCCACACCCACGCGCGCCGGCTCGTCGGCGTACCGGAACACGCCGTAGGGCAGGTTCTGCACGGGGAACGGCGAACCGTCGGGCACGTCGATCCAGCTCACGCTCTCTCCTCGATCAGGCCCAGCCGGGCCAGCTCGTCGATCGGCTCGTCGACGCCGCAGCAGCCGAAGGACCGCAGCGACGCCCGGACCCCTGCGCAGGTCGTGTCGTCCCAGGCGGCGACGAAGGACGTCAGCACGTCAGGGTCGCGCTCGGCCAGCACCGCGGTCACCTCTTCCGGAGTGCCGCCGGTGGAAGCGACCCGGGTCGCCACCAGGACGTTGAGCACGCCGTGCTGCTCGAACCCGGTCGTCCCGTCGGTGCTGCGCACGGCGTGGTGCAGCCCCGCAGTCAGCTTGAACGGCGTACGACGGGCGGTCGCTGCGACCAGGAAGTCCGCTAGCTCCGCCTCACTCGGGAAAGCCGCGGCGGACGTGCCTCCGGTGCGGAACTTGGCCACGCGCCAACCGGAACCGTCCACCAGGTCAAGGCTCTCGGCGACCGCCGAGCGGGTGACCTCGAGGCAGCCGGTCGCGCTCGGGTGCTGGGCCAGGTTGGCGCCGATCCGCTCGGCGTGCTCGCCCAGCGCGGCCCGCGGCGCCTCGATGGCCGTCAGCGTGGTCCGTGGATCGGCGTCTACCTGGCCCAGCGCCGAGTGCATCGGCCCGCCGATCTCGTCGACGACGAGGGACAGCGAGAGCGCCTCGTCGCGGTCCAGCGTGTCGAGCAGTTCCTCGACGCGGGACACCGGGCACAGGAAGGGGCCGATCAGATCTGCCCGCGGCGACCGACGGTGGTCCGCGTGCTCGGTCAGCGCCCGCGCCATGGGGAGGCTGCCGGGAGGGAACAACGCCGCGTCGTCCACCAGCCCGGCGAACAGCGAGCGGGGCGGGACTGGCATGCGCTCGACCCTATCGGCGGCCAGGCACCCGCAGCAGCCCCGGCTCATGGCAGGGTGGCAACAGGTCATGGCGCAAGCCGTCGCGACGTCGTTCGAGGAGCACCGATGCCGTACTACCGCCAGGTCGGGGAGATCCCTCGCAAGCGGCACACGCAGTTCCGCCAGCCCGACGGCAGCCTCTACGCCGAGGAGCTGATGGGTGTCGAGGGGTTCTCCTCGGACGCCTCGCTGCTCTACCACCGCCACCTCCCCACGGCGATCGTCTCCAGCGAGGTGTTCGACGGGCCGGCCTTCGATCGGGTGCCGAACCATCCGCTGAAGCCGCGGCACCTCAAGACCCACAAGCTCGACGGACCGGGGTCCGACCCGGTGCTGGGACGGCAGCACCTGCTGGCCAACGCCGACGTACGCCTGTCCTACGCCGTGGCCGACCAGCCCTCGCCGCTGTACCGCAACGCGATCGGCGACGAGTGCGTGTACGTCGAGAGCGGCTCGGCCGTCGTCGAGACCGTGTTCGGTGCCATGTCGGTGAGCGCCGGTGACTACGTGGTGATCCCGACCTCGACGACGCACCGATGGGTGCCGGACGGCGAGCTGCGCACGTTGGTGACAGAGGCGTCCGGGCACATCCGGCCGCCGAAGCGCTACCTCTCGGCCAAGGGACAGTTCCTGGAGCACTCGCCTTACTGCGAACGCGACATCCGCGGCCCGGGGGAGCCGATGCTCGGTGACGGCCATGACGTCGAGGTGCTGGTGCAGCATCGCGGCGCCGGGACGGCCTCGGCCTGGACTCGCTACGTCTATGCCAACCACCCGTTCGACGTGGTCGGGTGGGACGGGTGCCTCTATCCCCACGTGTTCTCGATCCACGACTTCGAGCCGATCACCGGCAGGCTGCACCAGCCGCCGCCGGTGCACCAGACGTTCGAGGGCCCCAACTTCGTGATCTGCTCGTTCGTGCCCCGCCTGTTCGACTACCACCCCGAGGGGATCCCGGCGCCGTACAACCATGCCAACGTCGACTCGGACGAGGTGATCTTCTACACGGGCGGCGACTTCATGTCCCGGAAGGGCGCGGGGATCGAGCAGGGGTCGATCTCTCTGCACCCCTCGGGCTTCACCCACGGCCCGCAGCCCGGCTCGGTCGAGGCGTCGATCGGCAAGACGGCCACCGACGAGCTGGCGGTCATGGTGGACACGTTCCGCCCGCTGGACCTGCTCGGGCCGGCGCTGGCCTGCGAGGACGCGTCCTACGCCTGGACCTGGGCCGGCCGGACCATCGACCCGAGCGCGGACTCGACGACGGGCTGACCCGCAGGCCAGCCCGTCGTCGGTAGGTCCCTGTTTCAGAGGCGGCCGCGCCCGCGCCCGCGCAGCCGCGGGACCACGAAGAACGCGACGACCACGATCAGCAGGATGATGATCAGCAACGTGAGCATGTCGACCTCCAAGTGAGAGGCCGTGACGGGGTGCCGCCGCGGCCGGTCTGGAGAAGTGGTGCCCAGCCACACCCGTCGCAATCCCGGGACGAACGACAAGGGGCCGCGACCCGAAGGCCGCGACCCCTTGCGCGATGCTCGTCGGTGCTACCCGACGTCGGTGATGTGCGTCGACCAGTTCGCCAGCGCGGTCCGCGTGCCGACACCGTTCTGCACGCACTGACCCAGCGGGGCGGTCAGGTACTCGGAGAAGGTGCAGGACTGGGCGATCGACTCAGTCGCCACCCAGAGGTGGCCGGTGGCCGGGTCGACCGCGGCGGCGCCGTAGTCACCGAACCGAGGCGGGGACGCCGCGATGCGGTACTCGGTGAAGCCGTCCGCCGGTCCGACGCCCTCCTGGACCACGGTCACCGCGCCGGTTGCCCCTGCTGCCGTCAGGTTGACGTAGGCCGCGCTCGGGTAGTGGTCCGCGCCGGCCAGCGTGAGGCCGATCACGGCCGACCCGTTCTCACGGACACCCATGGCCGGGAAGACCAGGTTGTTGTCCGCGACCGCGAGCCTGCCCTGGTGCACCAGGGAGACCGACAGGTTGCCGCTGGTCGCGTTGGTCGTCGGGTCGACGATGTACCACGCGACGCCTGCCTTCTGCGCCGCAGGAGAGCCGACGTCGACAGCCGTGCCGTGCGCGGCGTACAGCACGCCGTTGGCGTAGTCGACCTGCTGCATCCGGGAGTCCAGGGCGGCGACGAGACCCTCGTGCTCCTTGAACTTGTCCGGCGTGCCCCAGACCGCCTTCGCGCAGGAGGTCAGGTTGAGGCAGTCGGCCAGCGGCGTCGGTCCGGGCTTCTGGTTGGCGTCCGGCGGCACCGCGTAGTCGTGCACGGCGAGCGGCTTGACGCGCAGCGCGAGCGCCGGAGCCGAGCTGCTGTTCAGCGAGCGGGTGTTGGTCAGCGACCAGACGTCGATGTTCGACGACTGGCCGTTGCCGTTGGCCTCCTCGGCGGCGTCCGTGCTCATGAGGTACTCGGTGCCCCGTGCCGTGGTGTCGTACATCGCCGCGGTCGGCGACTGGGCCGGCCACACTGTGAAGCCCGGGTTGCCGTTCGGGTCGCTGCGGCCGGTGCTGAACTGCTGGACGGGGACGGAGGTCGCGCCGGCCGCGAGCTTGGTCTTGCTCATGGCGTAGATCTGCGAGCCGTTGAAGCCGTCGACGAACCAGGGGTACTCGTTGGTGGTGATGTAGTAGCCGTTGGCGTCGACCCCGATGTGCGGGTAGTCGCCGATGCACGGGCAGTTCGGGTGGTTCGGCGTGCCGTTGCTGCCGTCGTCAGTGGCGTCGATCTTGAAGATCGACCAGGGGTCGAGCGGGTTGCTGCTGCTGCTGACCGCGGTGTCCAGCGTGTTCGGGCCGGTGGGGTTGCCCGCGGCGTCCGCCGAGTAGGTCAGGATCGTCAGGAAGAACCGCTGCGTGGTCGGGTCGTAGAGGCAGGTCGGGTCCGTGGTCTGTGGACCGGCGACACCCTTGGTGCGGTCGATCTCGAAGCCGTAGCCGAAGAAGTGGTTCAGGCTGTCGATGGCCAGCCGCGTGCCGTTCGAGCTGTAGACCGCGATGGCGTTGTTGACGGCCTCGAAGACCTTGCCGTTGCCGACGCACAGCGCCTGGTCCGGGGGCTCCAGCGACCACTGGTTGCCACCGGCCACCTCGAGACGCTGCTGGTGGTGGTTGATGGCGTTGAACCCGCCAGGGGCGGAGGTGACGCTGCTGCTCGATGCGCCGATGCCACTGAGCGCCGCGGGAGTCCGCGCGGCGAGCTGCGCCTGCGCGGCGTCGCTGCGGTTGGCGACCGGGCCGCCGCTTGCCTCGGCCGCGTCCGGGCCGGCGAGGGGCAGCACCTCGGTGTTGGCCGTCTTGCTGGACCTGGCCAGGCTCGCCGTGCCGGCCTTGTGGATGGTCCTCGTGACGCTCTGGGGACCGGCGGTTCCCGCGGTCCCGGCGGACGCGTCGACCACGGTGGCGGTCGCAGCGAGGAGAAGGGTGGCGGCCGAGGCCGCAAGCAGACGTGACTTTCGCATGTCTCCCCTGAGGAGGAAGGGGCGCCGCGCCTTGACGCCGGGTCGACGGGCTGGATCCAGCCCGTGGGGCAGTCTCACCCGCACGGCAACCGATGCGCCAGGGTTGTGGCGGAAATAGTTCCACGAAGGCATCCATCTGTCATCGGGCGACCACGGGGCGTGTGTCAGGTCAGGCAGATGGCGGGTAGCTCGAACCAACGGAGGTGTTCGAAGTCCGCCGACACCCGGTCGGCCAGGTCGTCGTCCGAGGCCTCTGACGCGCACCCGAAGACATCCGCAGCGGCGTCGAGATAGCCCAGCAGCGCCGACTCCGGGGCCAGCTCCTCGTGGCGTGGGTAGCCCATCTCGCCGGTGTCCGGGTCGTAGCCGACCTGCTCCAGCCGCAGCGGCGGCTCGACCGGCCCGGACCGGTGCCGCCACAGCCCGGTCGCGGGGTCGAAGCGGTACGCCGGCAGCAGCCGGCACCCCTGCTCGGCCACCAGCCGGACCGCGGCCACGACGTAGTCGAGGACGGCGTCGCTGATGAAGTAGTTGAAGTTGATCCGCACCCAGCCGGGCTTGATGCCCTCACAGCCGTGGGTGATCTCGCGCTCGAACTCGTGGGACCGCTCGATGTCGATGCCCAGCAACCGGTGGCCGTAGGGGCCGGCGCACGAGCAGCCGCCGCGCGACTGGATGCCGAAGAGGTCGTTGAGCACCGCCACCACGAAGTTGTGGTGCAGGTAGCGCCCGCCCGGCCGGCGTACGACGAACGACACGATGGAGAGCCGCTCGGCGTCGAGGTTGCCGAGGATCTCGATGCTCGGCACCTGCCGCCAGGCGTCGACGGCTCGTCGGAGCAGCTCCTCCTCCCGCGCTCGGATGGTGTCGGTGCCCACCGACTCCTTGAGCTGGAACACCAGCCCGGCGCGGATCGACTCGACGATGGCGGGGGTGCCGCCTTCCTCGCGATGGGCCGGATCGTCGATGTAGTGGTGCTCGAGCGGGTTGACGTAGGCCACGGTGCCGCCGCCCGGGACAACGGGCACCCGGTTGGTGAGCAGCTCCCGGCGTACGGCGAGAACGCCGGGGGTCCCCGGGCCGCCGATGAACTTGTGCGGCGAGAGGAACACCGCGTCCTTGTGGCAGCCCGGGTGCTCGTCGCAGGCGCGGCTCATCTCGATGTCGACGTACGGCGCGGCCGCAGCACAGTCCCAGAACGACAGGGCGTCGTGCCGGTGCAGCAGGTCCGCGATGCGGTGGGTGTCGCTGACGATGCCGGTCACGTTGGACGCCGCGGAGAACGCGCCGATGAGCAACGGGCGGTCGGCGTGCTCGACCCGCCGCTGCTCGAGCACCGCCACGTC
>JAVEDG010000155.1 GCA_030841245.1 Actinomycetota bacterium | reverse complement strand
CTTGTGGCGCGCTGACTGCGTCCCAGAAGCCGCCCCAGCCGAGCTCGCTCGACTTCAGCACGACCGCCGCCAGCGGCACAACCACGAGCGCGCTGAGGTAGATCGTGGCGATGCCCAGCTCGACAGGTGTACTTGGCCGCCGCCGTCTCGATCGGCGCGGCGATCGCGACGGCGGCGGGGGAGGGCTGGAGAGGGGCGCGCCAGGGACATCCGAAGGGCCCTGCCCCGCTGGCGAGAGGGTCGCGGTCGCGCCGCCGTCGTCACTTCTTCTCGACGGAGACACCCTTGTCCTTCTCGATGCCGGCAATAACGCCGGTCGCCGTGTCGAAGAACGTCTTGGTCACGCTGTCCCAGCCGCCGAGGTCCTTAATCGTGAAGAGCCCGCGCGGCGTGGGGAACTGATCCTTGGGCACCGTGCCCTCGACAACGGGGCGGTAGCCGTTGTCTGCGAACGTCTGCTGCGCCTCAGGCGTGTAGAGGTACTGCAGCCACGCTTTCGCTGGCTCGGGTGCCTTGGCGTTGGTGGTCACGGCGGCGGGGTTCTCGATGAGCAGCGTGTCGTCGGGGATGACGTAGTCGATCTGCTCTCCCTTCTTCTGAGCGAAGATCGCCTCGTTCTCATACGAGATGAGGACGTCACCCTTGCCGCCGGTGAACGTCTGCAGAGCGGCCCGACCGCTGTCGTCCTGCACCGAGACGTTGCTCAACATGGCCTTGAGGTACGCCGTGGCCTGAGCCGGGCTCTTGCCGCTCTTGATCTGGGCACCGTAGGCGGCCATGATGTTCCACCGCGCCGAGCCCGACGAGAACGGGTTGGGCGTGATGACGTCGACGTCCTTGCGGGTGAGGTCGGACCAGTCGGTGATGTGCTTGGGGTTGCCCTTGCGGGTGACCAGGGACACGACGGAGTCCGTCACCATGCCGTGGTACTGGTTCTGGTCCCAGTTCTTCGCCACCTTGCCGTCGTCGACCAGGCGGGTCATGTCGGTCTCGAGAGAGAACGCGACATAGTCGGCGTTCAGCCCGGAGTCGACCGCCCTGCTCTGGTCGCCGGAGGCGCCGTAGGACTGGGTGAACCGCACGTTCTTGCCGGCCGGCGTCTGCTGGAACGCCGTGATCAGCTGCTCGTAGGCGGTTTGGGGTGTGCTGTACGCGACGAGGGACAGGGTGACCGTGTTGCCGCCACCGCCGGTCGAGCCGCCTGCAGTCGTGCTGGCGCACGCGGACAGGCCCAGCATCGCGGTCAGACTCAACGCGACGGCAGCGCGCCCTCGGCTCCACCGGTTACCCATGTACATACCTTTCTCGATTAGTTCACTTGTGTTTAGGTACTGTAAATGCCCAACGAGGGCCTTGTCGAATCCGCCTGTGCCCCGCGTGTTGGGCTCAGCGGCGCAGTAGCGCGCCTCGCGGCAGGTCCCCGGGGGCGTCCTCGCCCCGTAGCCAGGTGCCTCGGACGACCCCGCTCAGGGTGCGCCCGGCGTACGGCGTGAGCGGGTGGCGGTGGTGCAGCGCGGCCGGGTCGACCGTGAAGGTCTCCTCGGGCGCGAAGCGGACCAGATCGGCGTCGGCGCCGACGGCGATACGCCCCTTCCGACCGAGCCCGACCAGGTCGGCCGGCCCCTCGCTCATCCACCGGACCACCCGGTCCAGGCCGATGCCGCGTCGCCGCGCCTCGGTCCAGACGAGGGCCAGTCCGAGCTGCAGCGACGAGATGCCGCCCCAGGCGGCGCCGAAGTCGCCCGAGCCCAGCTCCTTGACGCCCGGCGGGGAGGGCGAGTGGTCGGACACGACGACGTCCAGGACGCCGTGCAGCAGGCCGGCCCACAGCCGGTCCCTGTTGTCGGCGTCGCGGATGGGCGGGCAGCACTTGTACGCCGTCGCCCCGTCCGGGACCTCGGCGGAGCTCAGCGTGAGGTAGTGCGGGCACGTCTCGGCGGTGATGCCGACGCCGCGCAGCCGGGCGTCCGAGATCAGCTCGAGCACGTCGGCGCTGGACACGTGCACGACGTGCACGCGCGCACCGCTCCGCTCGGCGGCGTCCACCAGGGTCCGGACCGCCGCCACCTCGGCGGCCGGCGGACGGCTGGCGAGGAAGTCGGCGTAGCGCGGTCCGGACGGGGCCGCGCGCACCACGGAGCCGTCCTCGGCGTGCACAAGGGTCAGGGCGCCGAGCCCGGCCAGGACGTCCAGCCCGGCCCGCAGCTGCGCAGCCGACACCGGCGGGAACTCCTCGACACCGGACGGCAGCAGGAAGCACTTGACGCCCATCACGCCCGCGGCGTGCAACGGCGCCAGCTGGGGGAGGTTGCCCGGTACCAGTCCGCCCCAGAACCCCACGTCGACGTGCAGACCCGCACTCAACGCAGCCGACCGCTTGGCCTCCAGCGCGGCGACGTCAACCGTCGGCGGGATGCTGTTGAGGGGCATGTCGACGATCGTGGTGACCCCGCCGGCCGCCGCCGCTCTCGTGGCGGACGCGAAACCCTCCCAGTCCGTGCGGCCCGGCTCGTTGACGTGGACGTGGGTGTCGACCAGACCTGGCATCAGCACCTCGTCGTCGGCAAGGTCGACCGTCTCGGCGGCGTCCGCCGTACCGATGCCTGCCACGACCGCGACCCGCCCGTCGCGCACGCCCACGTCGGCCGGCCGAACGCCGCCGGGCAGCACCGCGGATCGGGCCCGCACTACGAGGTCCAGCGGTCGGTCGATCACCGGCCCAGCCTGGCATTGCCGTGATCGTGAAGGATGTCAGTGCTAGAAGGACAGGGATCCTTCACGATCACAGGTCAGCCCGCGTCGGGCGGGATCTGCCCGAGCCGCCCGGACTGGAAGTCCTCGTAGGCCTGCAGCAGCTCGGCCCTGGTGTTCATCACGAACGGTCCGTACCACGCGACGGGCTCGCGGATCGGGCGGCCACCCAGGATCAGGACATCCAACTCGGGACTGCGGCCGTCCTGCGTGTCGGCGGCCCGGACGGTCACGGTGTCCCCGGGCCCGAGCACCGCGAGCTGGCCGGCCGTCAGCGGCTGACGCTGCGGGTCGACGCTCCCACGACCGCCGAGCGCGTAGACCAGGGCATTGAAGTCTGTCCTCCACGGCAGCCGGAGCTCGGCACCGGGTGCGATCGTGGCATGTGCCAGCGTGATCGGTGTGTACGTCGAGCCGGGACCGGCGTGACCGTCGACCTCGCCGGCGATGACGCGCACCAGCGCCCCGCCATCGGGTGAGGACAGCAACGCGACCTTGGCACCGCGGATGTCCTGGTAGCGCGGCGGCGCCCACTTCTTGTCGCGGGGGAGGTTCACCCACAGCTGGAAGCCGTGGAACAGCCCGCCGCTGACCACCAGTTCTTCCGGCGGGGTCTCGATGTGCAGGATGCCCGCCCCCGCCGTCATCCACTGGGTGTCGCCGTCGGTGATCAGCCCACCGCCGCCGTTGGAGTCACGGTGGGCCATCTCGCCGTCGATCATGTAGGTGACGGTCTCGAAGCCGCGGTGCGGGTGCCAGGCCGTGCCCTTGGGCTCGCCGGGGGCGTACTCCACCTCGCCCATCTGGTCGAGGTGCACGAAGGGGTCGAGCTGGGCCAGGTCGACGCCGGCGAAGGCACGGCGCACCGGGAAGCCTTCGCCCTCGTAGCCGCTGGGTGCGGTCGTCACCGAGGCGACGGGGCGGTCGACCGCGTCGAGCAGGGTGACGCCGATGCGGGGCAGGGCGAGGACGTCGGGCACGGTCACTGCGGGCACGGCCGCGTCAACGTCGTTGCTCGCTCAACGATTCCGTCGATGGGCTGTCAGCGCAGGATCTCCTCGACTGGGCGGCGCGCGGTCGGCGCGCCCGGCCGGGCGTAGCCGGCGCGCAGCAACATCTGCGGGACCCCGACCGCGCCGAGCTCGGCCGCGAGCCGGCGGCGGGTCCATTCCTGGTCCACGGCCTGAGCCAGGGGCGAGGCCTGTACGCCGTCGACGAACGCCCGGACCAGCAGCGCGACCATCGCCTGTCCGGCGGTCAGCCAGTCGGCGCTGGAGTCACCCGGGGTGCCGATCACGACCACCGCCGGCCGCTCGACGGGTGGCGGGACGTCGGTGCCGGGGCCGGGGGCCGTGCCAGCAGCCTCCGGGGTGAAGTCGCGAAGTCGCACCCTCGACGCGCGGTCCCGGGTGGTCGGCGCAGCCGCCTCCGGGATCCCGTCCGTAGCGCCCTCGGGGCGCCCCGTCCAGGAGCGCAGCTCGTCGAGGTAGGCCGGGTCGGCGAGCTCGGCGTCCTCCGCGCGGCCGAGCAGGACAGCCAGCGCGACCTGCTCGTCGGCCGACAGCAGGTGCACCCAGGCGTGCTCGGCCTCCGCGGCCGCGCGGAGAGCGTCGAGCACCTCGGGAGCGACGTCGCGTGGCTCGAACGGTGCCCGCTGGGTGTGCCGCGACCGGGCAGCGTGCTCGAGCGCGAGCTCCAGCGGCGTGACGGGGTCACCGGCCGCCGCGCGGACCCGCGCCAGGACCGGTTCCACCTGGCCCAGCTCGACCTGCGCGTCGAAGCCCTGAACCCGCAGCGCCAGCCGCGCCAGCCAGAGTGCGGCCCCGCAGCTGATCGTCTGCTGACGGCCGTCGGGGTCGATCGAGGGGAGCTGGCGGGCCACGTCACGCATGAGGACCAGGGCCCCGTCCTCCACGACGAACTGCCAAGGCTGGGTGTTGTGGATCGACGGCGCGGCGCGAGCCAGTTCCACGACGGCGCGGAAGTCGGGCTGCACGGCTGTGGTCATGGCTCCATCCTCGGTTGGACCCCACAGGTCGGTCAGGGCCCAAGGTCCCACCCGAACCGGTCAGTCGGCACTACTGCGGGAGGGCGGCTCGGCCCCAGTCTGGGCCCACCGAAGGGAAGTGCGCCATGTCCACCTTGGAACAATCCGTCCAGCTCGAGGACGCCCTGGTCGAGACGCTGCTGTCCGCAGCCACGGCGGCTCCCTCGATCCACAACAGCCAGCCATGGTCGTTCGCGGTGCGCGGCACGAGCGTGGACCTGTACGCCGATCCCGATCGCCAGCTGCGCTCCTCGGACTCGTCCGGTCGCTCCCTGCTGATCAGCTGCGGCGCCGCGCTGCTCAACCTGCGGGTCGCAGCGACCTCGCTGGGCTACTACCCCAGGGTGCGGGTGCTGCCGGACCAGGGGGAGCCGACCCTCGTCGCTCGCGTCGAGCTCGGCACCGTGCATGGCCGTCCGGGGTTGCTCGGCGAGCTCGCGCCCTACATCACAGCCCGGCGCACCAACCGGATGCCCTTCAGCGACCGGCTCATCCCGTCGACCGCGATCGCCCGCCTGAGCGAAGCGGTCGAGGCAGAGGGAGCGATCCTGCGTGTCTACGACGAGCCCGACGAGGTCGACCGCATCGTGGCGCTGATGCACGACGCCGACTTCGAGGAGACCGACAATCCCGTGCGTGTTGCCGAGCGGGCGCTGTGGGTGGACGCGGGCCGGGAACGCGACGGCATCCCCGCCCAGTCCCTCGGGCCGGTGCCGGACCGCACGGAGGTGCCGTTCAGGGACCTCGCCCCCCGCACCGTGCCGCCGGCGCCCGACCGGCCGCTGGCGAGGTTCGAACGGACGCCGACAGTCGCGGTGCTGTCGACGTTGCTGGACGCGCCGAGCGACTGGGTCCGCGCCGGTCAGGCGCTGGAACGCATGCTGCTGGTCGCGACCAGTTTCGGCCTGGCCTCGTCGTTCCTCAACCAGGCACTCGAACACGTGGACCTGCGCTGGCTGGTCCGGTCGCCGATGACTGGCTACGGCCACTCGCAGATGCTGATGCGGATCGGCTACGGACCCGAGGTCCCGCCGACCCCGCGCCGGCCGCTCTCCGAGGTCGTACGACCAAGCGTCCGGGTGCCCGGTTCGAGCTGACGCCAGTGGGGTCCCCGACGTAGTGCCTCGTCGTAGGTAGCTACCCGCGCGGCGCTGTCCGGGTCGCGGACTGAAGACCGCCGACCTCCGGATGTGCCGGTGAGCCAGGGTCAGGCGGCACCCTCGGCCGAGGACGCCGCTGCCTGGCCCAGCTCGAGGACCACCTGCGGGTAACGGTCGCCACAGACGGCGTGACGCACCTCGTCGCGCAGCGTCGGGTCCTCGAGGCCCATCGTGAAGAACCGGGCCTGGACCCAGTTGACCGTGCCGATCAGGAGCAGCTGCTGCAGCGCCTGACCCGCGGCGAGCCAGTCGGAAGGCTCATCCTGCTCGGTGCAGAGGATCTCGACCGTGGCGGTGTCCGGCGGCCGGTCCCAGAGGTCACGCAGCCCGGCCTCGCGGGCCGGGTCGTCAGCGCCCGCGGCCTCGGCGGCAAGGAGTACGGCGTCGAGGTTGTCCCGGCGTACGCCGGGTGGCACCGACACCAGGACCGCACCCTGCGAGGTGGCGGTCGCGGCGAGCAGGTCGGCAACCCCGCTCGGGACGAAGGAGCGTTCGAACGGTCCGCGCCGGGTCACTCGCCCCAGTGCGGCCGCGGCCAGCAGCTCGTCGGTCGCGCTCGGCGCCGCGAGGGCAGCCGGCTCCAGCCGGGCCAGGAAGTCGGGCG
Organism: Actinomycetota bacterium; assembly: GCA_030841245.1. Classification (GTDB taxonomy): domain Bacteria; phylum Actinomycetota; class Actinomycetes; order JACCUZ01; family JACCUZ01; genus JAVEDG01. The sequence continues at coordinate 6,574 of JAVEDG010000155.1, read as the reverse complement.
AGCTCACCGGCTCGGGCCAGAGCGTGACGCGCGGGCTGACGCCTACATGGCGTGCCGCGAGCTCCATCGTGAACAAGGCGGCACCGCAGGCGAGCAGGGCCTGCCGGAGGGCCGACTCGGAAGCCGGCAGGAGCCGTTGCCGGTCGAGCAGCAGGTCGACACCGCCGGCGCGGGCGCGGAACAGCCACGGCCGCAGGTTCAACGGTGACGGAGCCCGGCCGGCGAGCGCGATGATCGCGCCGAGCTCGGCCCGGAGCGTCTCGTGGGCAGACGGAGCCACAGGGGGAGCACGGCGCGCACGCACCCGTGGGGTCCGGCGCACAGCAGGTTGCGGCTGCGACGTCATCTCTCGAGCAAAGCCTGCGCCGCGAGCGGCGGGCAGGGGAGGAGGTCGCGCGCCGGGAGGACCTTGGTCATCGAGGCCGCTGGGCCGGACGCGCCCGAGCCATACGATGCCAGGCATGGGCGAACCCGCCTCCGGTCCGTCAGCCGCTCTGTCTCCCCTGTCCAGGGCCCGGCTCGACGACCTGCTCGAGGAGCTCCTGCAGCGCGTCGAGGAGGTCCTCGTCTCGCAGGACCGGCTCCGCGGCCTGCTCGACGCCGTTGTCGGCATCGCTGCCGACCTGTCGCTGGACCGGGTGCTGCAGCGGATCGTCGACGTGGCCAGCCAGCTGGTCGGAGCCCGGTACGCCGCCCTGGGTGTTCTCGTGACCGGGCCGACGGGGACGGCCGGGCCGGCCGCCTCGAAACGGCGGCTGCGCGAGTTCGTGACCCATGGCCTCACCGACGAGCAGCGCGCGGCGATCGGGGACCTGCCCCGGGGGCACGGAATCCTGGGTCTGATCATCGACCAGCCGGAGCCGTTGCGCCTCGACTCGCTCGGGGACCACGCCCGCTCGTACGGCTTCCCGTCGCACCACCCGCCGATGCGCACCTTCCTCGGGGTCCCGGTCCGCATCCGCGACCGCGTGTTCGGCAACCTCTACCTGACCGAGAAGGAGGGCGGCGGGTCCTTCACCGAGGAGGACGAGGAGATCGTCATCGCGCTCGCCGCCGCGGCCGGCGTGGTGATCGAGAACGCCCGGCTCTACGAGGACTCGGCGTCGCGGCAGCGCTGGCTCGAGGCGGCCGCGGAGTGCACCGCGGCGCTGCTCGGCCCGCAGGGCCGGGACGTGGCGCTGCAGCTCGTGGTGGACCGCGCCCGTGAGGCCGGGGGTGCCGACGTCGGAGCGCTGCTCCTCCACGGCGACAACGCTGACAACAGCGACGTCATGGTGCTCGAGGCGGTCTCCGGCCGGGAGGTCCTGGGCGTGCCTCTGACGATGCGCGTGCCCGTCGAGTCGCTGGCGGGCCAGGTGCTGGCCTCCGGCAACATCGAGCTCGACGCCGCCCCCACGCGGGGACACGTCCTCGGCCCGGAGGCTCCGTGGCTGCTCCCCACCGCAGACGGGCCGGGGCCGGTCGTGGCGGTGCCGCTGCGCTCGCCGGCGGCCGTCGACGGGGTGCTCGTGCTCGGCTGGTTGCCCGGCAACGACAACGTGCTGCGCGCCGCAGACCTCGAGGTGCTGGGCACCTTCTCCGAGCGGATCGCGCTCGCCCTGCAGGTGGCCCGGGCCGAGCGGGACCGCGCGCTGCTGGCCGTCTTCGAGGACCGTGACCGGATCGGCCGCGACCTGCACGACCTGGTGATCCAGCGGCTGTTCGCGATCGGCCTGGCCCTGGACAACGCGTCCCGCTCGGCCGCCAGCCCGGAGGTCGCCGAGCGGATCTCGTCGGCCGTCGACGACCTGGACGCGACCATCAAGGACATCCGGCGGACCATCTTCGAGCTCAGCTCGCCCGAGAGCAGCACCGATCTGCGCCAGGAGCTGCGAGCCGTGCTCGACGACAGCGAGGCGGCGCTCGGCTTCCCAGCCGGGCTGACCACCGACGGGCCGGTGGAGCACGGCGTTCCGGACGCGGTTCGGCCGCACCTGCTGGCCGTGCTTCGCGAAGCGCTGTCCAACGCGGCCCGGCACGCCGCGGCGACGCGAGTGGACGTCGGCCTGAAGGTGGGGGACGACATCGTCCTCACCGTGACCGACGACGGCCGCGGGCTGGGCACACCCACCCAGCGCAGCGGACTGGCCAACATGGTCGAGCGCGCCGATCTGCTCGGTGGCGTGGCCGAGGCGGGCCCCGGCCCGCACGGCGGCACCCAGGTGACGTGGAGCGTGCCCGCCCGAAACTGACGGCGCCCGGTCCGGCGAAAGATCACGTTCGGTGACGATATGGCCTGGCTCGGGACCAAAGTCCCGAGCCGGGTTGCCCTCGGTCCGTTTCGAACGAAGCAGCTGGTCGGGTAGACAGGAACCATGACTGCCGGGTCGATGACGCCATGACCGCCACCGAACGCGATGCGACGGTCGGCGAGGCGCCCAAGATCCGGGTATTCCTGCTCGACGACCACGAGATCGTGCGACGTGGTCTCAAGGAGCTGCTCGAGGCCGAGGGTGACATCGAGGTCGTCGGCGAGTCGGGCAGCGCGGCTGAGGCGACGCGTCGCATCCCGGCCCTGCGCCCGGATGTCGCCGTGCTCGACGGGCGTCTCCCCGACGGGTCGGGCATCGACGTGTGCCGGGAGATCCGGTCGCGGATGCCTGAGCTCGCGGCGTTGATCCTCACGTCGTACGACGACGACGAGGCGCTCTTCGCGGCGATCATGGCCGGCGCGGCCGGCTACGTGCTCAAGCAGATCCGTGGCACCGACCTGGTCGACGCGGTCCGGCGGGTGGCTGCCGGTCAGTCGCTGCTCGACCCTGCCGTCACCCAGCAGGTGCTCGACAGGTTGCGCAGGGGCCCGCAGGAGAACGACGCGCTGGCCCCCCTCACCGACCAGGAGCGGCGCATCCTCGAGCTGATCGGCGAGGGGATGACCAACCGGCAGATCGGTGCGGAGATGTTCCTCGCCGAGAAGACGGTCAAGAACTACGTGTCCAGCCTGCTCTCCAAGCTCGGTTTCCAGCGGCGGACCCAGGCCGCGGTGTTCGCGGCGAAGAACCTCCCCCCGCGCTGACGCTGCGCGGCGTGAATGACATCGCTGTGATTCGGCCGTAGCATGGCCTCGACGCCAACCCGGCCGCAGCCCAGCAAGGAGCCCGATGGACGCCGCGAACGCCTACCGGCCCACCAGCCCGGCCGCCGACGGCCTGGGCGAGCGCGACCAGCAGATCCTCGCCTTCGAGCGCCAGTGGTGGAAGTACGCCGGGGCCAAGGAGCAGGCGATCCGCGAGCTCTTCGACATGTCCGCCACCCGCTACTACCAGGTGCTCAACGCGCTCATCGACCGGAACGAGGCCCTCGCCGCAGACCCGATGCTGGTCAAGCGGCTGCGCCGGCTCCGCTCTGCGCGACAGCGGGCCCGGTCGGCCCGCCGCCTCGGCATCGAGGTCTGACGCCGGTAGCGTCTGGGCTGCCATGACCCACGCACCCCGTGCCCGGCGGGGCGCGCACCGCGTCCGTCGTGACCTGACCGCCGCGATCGTGCCCTCGCTGCTGGCGGTCCTCACGGTTCTCGCGTTCGTGGCCGCGCTGTATGTATGGCGGGGCGGGAACTCCTCGCCGCAGCCGGCTGCCGCGTCGACGTCCACGGCGCAGCGGACGCCGACCAGCAGCCCGAGCCCGTCGCCGAGCAGCCCGAGCCCGCGCGCCAGCACCAGCTCGACGTCGGCGCCGAGCACGACCTCCGCGGCACCCAGGACCACCGCCGTGACCTCGCTCGGGGTGGTGGTCCTCAACCAGACCAGCCGGGCCGGCCTGGCCGCCGCTGTCGCCGACCGCTTGCGGGCCCGCGGCTTCACCGTGGTCGGGACGGGCAACTTCCACGGCGTCGTCCCGGCCACGACGGTCTACTACCCGCCCGGGGACGCGGCCGCGGCGCTGCAGGTGGCCCGGGCGCTGCCGACGTCACCCCGCACCGGGCCGCGGTTCAGCAACCTGTCGACGACCCGGCTGACGGTCGTCGTGACCGACAGCTACCCCGGCTGACCGTGGTCCTGCCGCCGCCGTCGACCGAAGCGGGCCGCCGCGGGCTCGACTCACTGCTGGCCGAGCCCGGTCGTGCGCTGCTCGCCCTGGACTTCGACGGCACGCTGGCGCCGATCGTCCCGGACCCGGACGCGGCCCGCGGCCACCCGGAGGTACCCGCGGTCCTGACCCGGCTGGCAGGGGCCGGGGTGCACATCGCCGTCGTGACAGGTCGCCCGGCCGGAACGGCCGTGGAGTACGCCGGGATCGCTGACGTCCCGGGGCTGGTGGTGCTCGGCCACTACGGGCTCGAGCGGTGGCAGGACGGGCGGGTCACCGCGCCCGAGGTGTCCGAGGGAGTGCAACGCGCCCGGCGCGAGGTGGACCGGGTCCTCGCGGAGGCGGGAACGCCCGACGGCACCTGGGTGGAGGACAAGGGCCGAGCCGTCGCGGTCCACACCCGCCGTACGCCGGATCCGCAGGGAACCTTCGAGTCGCTGCGCGAGCCGCTCGCCGCGCTGGCCCGCGACTGCGGCCTCGTCGTGGAGCCGGGCCGCTATGTCCTCGAGCTGCGGCCGGAGGGGGCCGACAAGGGCGCCGCGTTGGGGTCGTTGGTGGACGAGCTGCACCCGGCGTCGGTCACCTTCGCCGGCGACGACCTGGGCGACCTCACGGCGTACGACGAGGTGGACCGTCGCCGCGACGCGGGTCTGCCCGGCCTGCTCGTCTGCAGCGGCTCGACGGAGACCACGGCGCTGGCCGAGCGGGCCGACCTGGTCGTGGACGGTCCCGACGGCGTCGTCGCACTGCTCGCTGCCCTGGCCGACGAGCTCGCCTAGGTCCAGCCGACTAGTCGCCGATGCTCAGCCGAGGGCGGCGAGCTGGTCCGCCAGCCAGCGGTCCGGCGGCAGCCGGGTGGAGATCTCGGCGAGCCGGGCCGCCCGCTCGGTCCGCTCCGCCGCACCCATCGACAGGGCCCGGTGCAGTGCGTCGGCGGTCCCGGCGACGTCGAAGGGGTTGACGAGCAGCGCGTGGTCGCCGAACTCGTCGGCCGCGCCCGCGGCCTCGGACAGCACCACGACGCAGTCCCGCTCGGACACGACCGGCACCTCCTTGGCGACGAGGTTCATCCCGTCGCGCACCGGGTTGACCAGCAGCACGTCGCCGACCCGGTAGAGCGCGAGCGACCGGGCGTAGTCGTCTGTCACGTGCAGGATGATCGGGCGCCAGTCCGGCGTGGCGAACTCGTCCTCGATCTCCGCGGCGAGCCGCTGCACCGTGGCGGTGTACTCGCGGTACTCCGGCAGGTCGTGCCGGCTCGGGTACGCCGAGGCGAGGTGGACCACCCGGCCACGCCACTCGGGTCGCTCGCGCAACAGCTCGCGGTAGGCCAGCAGGCCGCGGCTGATGTTCTTCGACAGCTCCGTCCGGTCGACGCGCACGATCGCCTGCCGGTCCCCGATCTGTTCGCGCACGGCGGCGAGGCGCGTCTCGACATCGCTCTCGGCGGCCCGGGCGCGCAGGCTGTCGGCATCGACGCCGAGCGGGTGGACGCCGAGGTTGGTCGTGTGCCCGTCGTACGTCACGGACATCTCGTCGGCACCCACCTTCGCGCCGAGCAGCTCGGCACAGCAGCCGGCGAACGCGCGGGCCCAGCGCGGCGAGTGGAAGCCCGCGTGGTCGGCACCGAGCACCCCGAGCAGGGTCTCGCGGCCGACCTGGTCCGGCAGCAGCCGGAAGTAGTCGGTAGGTGCCCACGGCGTGTGGGAGAAGTGCGCGATGCGGACGTCCGGGCGCAGCTCACGGACCAGCCGCGGCGCCAGGGTGAGGTGGTAGTCCTGCACCAGCACCTTGGCGCCCGGGGCCGCGTCCGCGGCCAGCGCCTCGGCGAACGCCCGGTTGTAGTCGCGGTAGGAGTCCCACTCGCGCAGGAAATGGGTGTCGAACGCCGGCGCGGTCGGCGTCGCGTAGAGCAGGTGGTGGATGAACCACAGGGTCGAGTTGGCGATCGCGTTGTAGGCGCGCTGGAAGGTGCGCGGGTCGATGTCGAGCATGCGTACGGCGAGGCCGCCGGTGTCGTGCCCGTCGAGGTCCAGCCGGCCGCGTTCGGCCCGCCGGGTCGCCACCCGGTCGCCGTCGGTCAGCGCGGCACAGACCCACACCGTCGTGCCGGCCCCGTTGCCCATGCTCGACAGGCCGGAGACCAGCCCGCCGCCGCCCCGGCTGGCCGAGAGCGACCCGTCGTCGGCCTCGGTGAAGGACAGTGGCCCGCGGTTGGAGGCGACGAGCAGTGCCGCCCCGTCCTCGGTCTCGCCGTCAGCGCCCATGGCCGCTCACCTTCCCGCCTTGCCCGGCGCTCAAGCAACCCGACCGCACTTCTCGTGATCGTGAAGGATCTCTGTCGCCAGGGGTGCGACAAGTCTTCACGATCAGCCCGGCCGGGGACGTCTCAGGGGACGGACGGGGGGCCGCGGGCACCGCCGGCCCGCCCTACACTCGACCGCACAACTGAACACCGCTCATCCAGAGGGGCAGAGGGAACGGCCCGACGAAGCCCCGGCAACCGCAC
>JAVEDG010000151.1 GCA_030841245.1 Actinomycetota bacterium | reverse complement strand
GTCCTGGTGCGGTCACCGCCGCAGACATCGCCCCGCCCGCCGGCGTAGAGGTCCACAACTCCGACCTCCACATCGCCACGCTCAACGGCAAGGGCAAGCTCGAGATGGAGCTGACCGTCGAGCGTGGTCGTGGCTACGTGTCCGCCGTGCAGAACAAGCAGGCGGGCCAGGAGATCGGCCGGGTACCGGTCGACTCGATCTACTCACCGGTGCTCAAGGTCACGTACAAGGTCGAGGCGACCCGTGTCGAGCAACGCACCGACTTCGACAAGCTCATCGTCGACGTCGAGACCAAGCGTTCGATGCTGCCCCGCGACGCGATGGCGTCCGCCGGGAAGACCCTGACCGAGCTGTTCGGTCTGGCCCGTGAGCTCAACGTCGAGGCCGAGGGCATCGACATGGGCCCGTCGCCGACGGACGCTGCGCTGGCCGCCGATCTGGCACTGCCAGTCGAGGACCTGGAGCTGACGGTGCGGTCCTACAACTGCCTCAAGCGGGAAGGCATCCACACCGTGGGCGAGCTGGTCTCGCGCAGCGAGGCGGACCTGCTCGACATCCGCAACTTCGGCGCCAAGTCGATCGACGAGGTCAAGGCGAAGCTGCACTCGATGGGTCTCGCGCTCAAGGACAGCCCGCCCGGGTTCGACCCGAGCACGGCGGTGGAGGCGTACGGCGCCGACGACGACAGCGCCTATGTCGAGGACGAGCAGTACTGACGGCGATTCGACCGAACTGCTGACGAGCATCCGAGGAGAGCACACCCATGCCCACCCCAGCCAAGGGCCCGCGACTGGGCGGTGGTCCGGCGCACGAGCGGCTGATGCTCGCAAACCTGGCCACCGCCCTGTTCGAGCACGGCAAGATCACCACGACCGTGGCGAAGGCGAAGCGGTTGCGCCCCCTGGCGGAGCGCATGATCACCTTCGCCAAGCGTGGTGACCTGCACTCTCGTCGCCGTGTCCTCACCGTCGTACGCGACAAGGGCGTCGTGCACGAGCTCTTCACCGAGATCGGTCCGCGCTACGAGAACCGTCACGGTGGTTACACCCGGATCACCAAGATCGGCCCGCGGAAGGGCGACAACGCCCCCATGGCGGTGATCGAGCTGGTCGAGGCGCTGACGGCCGCCGCGGCGACCGTCAGCGAGGCAGAGGGCGCCACCCGGAGTGCGGCGAAGAAGACCACGGCCAAGAAGTCCGCGGCCAAGAAGGCAACGGCCAAGAAGGTGGCAGCGGGTGCGGACGACGCCGCGGCTGCCGCCGACCTGGCCGAGGAGGCTGCCCAGGAGGCGGCCGAGGACGCTGCAGCCGGCGACATCGAAGGCGCGGACGAGGCGGCTGCGGACGCGCGCGAGGTTGCCGACGAGGCGGCCGAGGTGGCCGACGCCAGCGGCGACCCGGACGCCGAGAAAGCGGCCGGTGATGCCGAGGCTTACGCCGAGATTGCCGAGGACGCAGCCGAGGACGCCAAGAAGGAGTCCTGACGCTGTCCAGTCCCGCGACTGCGACCGGGCCCGCCCATCCCGAAGCCGGGGAGGGCGGGCTCGTCCGTCTGCGCCTCGACCTGGCCTACGACGGCACCGAGTTCGCGGGCTGGGCCAGGCAGCCCGGTCAGCGCACGATCGCGGGCGTGCTCGAGGAGGCGCTGGCCACCGTCCTGCGCCTGCCCGAGGTCCGCGCGACGTGTGCCGGCCGGACCGACTCCGGAGTGCATGCCCGGGGGCAGGTGGCGCACGTGGACGTGCCGCGCACGGCGTACGACGGGGACGCCACGGCACTGGCCCGTCACCTGGTCGGCATGCTGCCCCCCGACGTGGGGGTCCGTGCGCTGGGCGTAGCACCGCCCGGCTTCGACGCCAGGTTCTCCGCCCTCTGGCGCCGATACGCGTACCGGGTCAGCGAGGCGCCGTACGGCCCGGACCCGCTGCGTCGGCACGACGTGCTCGCGCATCGTCGGCCGCTGGACGTGGCAGCGATGGCGCGGTCGACGGCCGGTCTGCTCGGCGAGCACGACTTCGCGGCGTTCTGCCGCCAGCGTGAAGGTGCGACGACCGTGCGACGCCTGCTCGATCTCAGCTGGCAGAGGGAGGAGCCGGACCTGGTGGTGGCGACGGTGCGGGCCGACGCGTTCTGCCACTCCATGGTGCGTGCCCTGGTCGGAGCCGCGCTGGCCGTCGGCGACGGTCGTCGACCGGCGGGCTGGCCGGCCGAGGTGCTCGCCGGGCGCACCCGGGTGCCCGACGTCCACGTCGTGCCGGCGCGGGGGCTGACCCTCGAGGAGGTCGCCTACCCCGCGGACTCGGAGCTCGCCGACCGTGCGGCGAGTACGAGGCGGCTGCGGGAGTTGTCGCCGCGGTGAACGAGGCGGTGACGCGAGAGGAGCTGCTCGTCCGGCTGCTGGCTCGCATCCTCTCGCTGCCCGACGATGCGCCCTGCTCGGTGGCGATCACCGGCATGTCGTGCGCCGGCAAGACGACACTGGCTGCTGAGCTGGCGACGGTCATCGTCGGCTCGGGCCGCCCGGTCGTGACCGTTGCCTACGACGACTTCCACCACCCGCGGGAGCGCCGGCACCGTCGCGGCCGGTTCTCTCCCGAGGGCTACCTCGACGACGCCTTCGACCCGATAGCACTCCGGCGGCTGGTCCTCGAGCCGTTGGCCTCCGGGACGGGCGAGATCCGCACCGCTTCCTACGACCTGGCCGCCGACCGGCCTGCGTCGCGGGAGCCGGTGCCGGTCGGGCCAGGGACGGTCGTGCTCGTCGAGGGGTCGTTCCTGCTGGTGTCGGAGCTGGCCGCCGGCTGGGACCTGGCCGTCCTCGTCGTGGCCGAACCCGCGAAGGTGCTGGAGCGCGGACTGGTCCGGGACGCGGACCTCGGCACGCAGGAGCAGGTCCGAGAGCTCTACCTGCGTCGCTACCTCGCGGCCGAAGCGTTGCACCAGGAGCGGGACGGTACCTGGGACAGTGCCGACGTGGTGGTCGACCTGACGGACCCGCTGGAGCCCCGCCTGCTCAGCGGCTGACGGACACCGCTGTCCCAGCGCCACGAGGTGCAACGCTGGCGTGGCACCGATGCGTCATAGGGATGTGCGATGAGCCGCCGTACACCGGCTACGTCACCTCCGACGTCCCGAAGTAGCGCCCTCAGACTTTCGTGCCCGCCGGAGGACGGGCGACCTGGAGCTGGGTCTCGCCGTCGGTGAACCCGACGGAGCGGTAGATCCGGATCGCGAGGTACTCGGGGTCGGCCACCATCACCAGGGTCGTCGCGCCGAGCTCGTCGAGGCCGTAGCTGCTGACGTAGTGGACCAGCGTGCCGGCGAGGCCCTGACCCCGCGCTTCCGGGTGCGTCTCGACCGACTGGAACCTCGCCAACCCCGGACTGGCCGCGACCAGGCCCATCTGGCTGCACAGCCGGCCGTCGACGAAGGCGCCGAACCAGCCGCCATGGCCGGCCTCGACCAGCGCGCGGTTGGTCGCCGCCTTCCGCTGCACGAACCTCCGGTGGTAGACGGGCTCGTAGTCGGTGTCGCTGGCCATCTGCAGGTCGACACTCTGCGACCAGTCGTCGTCGGACTCCAGCGGCCGGTAGGTCGCCGCGCGGTTCGGCCGGGGCGGCTCGTGCACCGATGACGCGGTCATCACGGTGGCGACGTCAGGCTCGAGCCCGGCGGCCTGGAAAGGCGCCAGGTCCGCAGCTGTCCCGTCAGCGCCGTCGACTCCGATCGCCACGTGCTCGGCGTCGGGGAAGGCCTCGGCAAAGCGCGTGAGCCACTCCTCGGCCGCGGTCTGGTCGGTCGGCGCACGCCCGAGGAGCAGGAAGTTGCCCCACCAGAACGTCGGGTTGTGCGGGCTGCACACCACGAGGTGGTCACCGCGGTCCTCCAGACGGCTGCCCCCCAGCTCCAGCAGGGCGAGATCGGTCCGGTAGGCCAGCGAGGTCACGTCCACGCGCCGGACTCTACGAGCGCGGGCCGGGACACCGCCGCCCAGTTGCCGGTCCTGCTGCGACGGCCGAGGCGGCCGGCCGGGCCCCGCGGTACGGCCGGCCAGTGCCTTCGGGGCCCGGGTACGGCCGACGCGGACTGCGGAACTCGCGGAACTGGCTCGCGCCGCTCGGACGGAGGAGCCAGACTCGACTGTCGTGGGCCACGTCGACGTCAACGGCATCAGCTTCTTCCTGCCCGACGGCAGGATGCTGCTGCGCGACGTCTCGTTCCGGGTCGGTGACGGGGCCAAGGTGGCCCTGGTCGGCGCGAACGGGGCCGGCAAGACGACGCTGCTCAGGTTGGTCGCCGGTGACATCGACGCCGAGGACGGCAGCATCTCGCGGTCCGGCGGCCTCGGTGTGATGCGTCAGTTCGTCGGGTCCGTGCGGGACGACTCGTCGGTGCGGGACCTGCTCGTATCGGTCGCGCCCCCCGCCGTACGGGGTGCGGCGGTGGCACTGGAACGCGCCGAGCTGCTGATGATGGAGCACGATGACGAGCCCACCCAGCTGCGCTACGCGCAGGCCCTGGCCGACTGGGCCGACGCGGGCGGGTACGACGCGGAGGTGCTGTGGGACACGTGCACGGTGGCCGCGCTGTCGGTGCCCTTCGACAAGGCGCAGTGGCGGGAGATCCGGACCCTGTCCGGGGGTGAGCAGAAGCGGCTGGTGCTCGAGGCGTTGCTGCGCGGGCCGGACGAGGTGCTGTTGCTCGACGAGCCGGACAACTACCTCGACGTGCCGACCAAGCGCTGGCTTGAGGAGTCGCTGCGCGACTCGCCGAAGACGGTGCTCTTCGTCAGTCACGACCGGGAGCTGCTGTCGCGCACCGCGACCCGGGTGGTGACCGTCGAGCTGGGCGCCGCCGGCAACACGGTGTGGACGCACGGCGGCGGCTTCGCGACGTACCACGAAGCGCGGCGCGAGCGGTTCGCGCGCCTCGAGGAGCTGCGCCGCCGCTGGGACGAGGAGCACGCCAAGATCAAGGCGCTCGTGCTGATGTACAAGCAGAAGGCCGCGTACAACGACGGCATGGCCAGCCGCTACCAGGCTGCCCAGACTCGGTTGCGGATGTTCGAGGAGGCCGGTCCGCCGCAGGCCATCCCGATCGAGCAGAACGTCACCATGCGGCTGCGTGGCGCCCGAACCGGCAAGCGGGCGGTCGTCTGCGAGCGGCTGGAGCTCACCGGTCTGATGCAGCCGTTCGACCTGGAGGTCTGGTACGGCGACCGGGTGGCGGTGCTCGGGGCGAATGGCACGGGCAAGTCGCATTTCCTGCGGCTCCTGGCCCGCGGCGGCACCGACCCCGAACCGCTCGCGGT
>JAVEDG010000146.1 GCA_030841245.1 Actinomycetota bacterium | reverse complement strand
GCCCGTCGAGCTCGACGAGAAGGACAGCCGGTCGATCCGGCAGGCAGAGCGTGACCTCGCTCGCCGCATGGTGTCGCGGTACGAGACCGCACTCGCGAGTCGGACGTCGGGGCCCGTCGTGCAGGGGATCGACCACGACCTCGTGCGCCGGATCGCCAACCGGGAACGCAAGGAGGCGACCGCGTCGGAGACCGACGAGAACGTGTTCAGCATGATGCGACGCATCGGCCAGGCGAAGGCCGGCCTCGCGGCCGACTACGCAGCGCAGCTCGCGCGCAGCGCCGGCAAGGTCGTCTTCTTCGCGAAGCACATCGATGTGATGGACGTCGCGGAGGAGACCTTCGCCAAGCGCGGGATCCGTTTCTCCTCGATCCGCGGAGACCAGACGCGGACGGTACGGCAGAAGCAGATCGATGCTTTCGCGAACGATCCCGACGTCGCCATAGCGGTCTGTTCCTTGACCGCTGCCGGAGTGGGTATCAACCTGCAGGTTGCCTCCAACATCGTGCTCGCCGAGCTCTCCTGGACCGATGCGGAGCAGACCCAAGCCATCGACCGCAGCCATCGCATCGGTCAGACGGAGCCGGTCACCGCCTGGCGCATCATCGCCGCACAGACCATCGACGCGAGAATCGCTGAGCTGATCGACGGCAAGGCCGGCCTCGCCGCCAGGGCGCTGGACGGCTCGGAGGACGAGGTGTCGTCATCGGCCGACGTGCAGCTCGAGGCCCTCGTCTCGTTGTTGACCGACGCGTTGTCGGCGCTGCCGTAGCCAGGCGCGGCCAGGAGGGGCAGCACCGGATACCGTCCGTCATATGGGACTGCTGTCCAGCGTCGGTGTCGTCCTGCACCCGACCCGGATGAACGTCGAGTCGATCGACATCCTGCTCGCCTGGGCCGACGGGGCCGGGCTGCCGGTGTACGGCCTGCCCGACGAGGTCGGCCGCCTCGACTGCGCCGCCACCCCGGTGGCTCCGGAGCAGCTGGCGGAACGGTCGTCCCTGCTCGTCAGCCTCGGCGGCGACGGCACCATGCTGCGGACCCTCCGGCTGACGCACCCTCATCACACCCCGGTGCTGGGCGTCAACTTCGGCCGGCTCGGGTTCCTGGCCGAGGTCGACCTGCCCGACCTGCCCGACGCGCTGAGCGCCATCGACCGGCACGACTTCACCGTCGAGCCGCGCGCCGCCGTCCACTGCTCGTTGGGCGGGAAGGACCGGCTGGCGTTCAACGACATCGCGCTCGTGCGGGTGCCGGGCAGCGGCTCCGCGATCGTCGAGGTCGTCGTCGAGGGAGAACCGTTCGTGCGGTACGCCGCGGACGCGGTCATCGTGGCGACGCCGACCGGCTCCACGGCGTACAGCTTCTCGGCGGGTGGCCCGATCGTGTCCCCGACCGTCGAGGGACTGCTCGTCGTGCCCGCGGCCGCACACTCGACCTTCAACCGCGCCCTGCTGCTCAACAGCACCGAACGGCTGACTCTGCGGACCCTGCCCACCAGCGGGGACCTGGCCCTGGAGGTGGACGGCATCGTCGCGGATCACGTCGGTCCGGGCTGCGAGCTGTCGTTCTCGGTCAGCCCCGAGGCCGGACGGGTAGTGCGGCTCGGCCGGACGACCTTCTACGAGCGGGCCCGGCGCAAGCTGCAGGTGGCCGGAAGCGCCGAAGCGCTCTGAGCGACCGACCCATGTCCGAGCACTACTTCAGCAGCAGGCCCCACAGCGCCCCTGAGGCTCGACGGGTGCGCCTGGTGGTCGACGGGCGAGCCGTCGAGCTGACATCGGCGAGCGGTGTGTTCAGCGCCGATCACCTCGACCGCGGCACGCGGGTCCTGCTGGAGCACGCCGCGCGCCCTCCGGCGACCGGCCGGCTGCTCGACCTCGGCTGCGGCTACGGACCCATCGCATGCGCGTTGGCGATCCGCGCGCCGGGTGCGGTCGTCCATGCCGTCGATGTGAACGAACGGGCGCTCGAGCTGACCACGGCGAACGCCGCGGAGCTGGGTCTGCCCAACGTCCAGGTCGGGCGGCCTGACGAGCTCGACGCCGGCCTCCGGTTCGACCGCATCTACAGCAACCCGCCCATCCGGGTCGGCAAGGCGGCACTGCACGCCCTGCTGGCGACCTGGCTGGACCGGCTGACCGAAGACGGCGCCGCTCACCTGGTCGTCCAGCGGAACCTGGGGTCCGACTCGTTGCAGCGGTGGCTGCGGGACCAGGGATGGTCCGCGACACGAGCAGCGAGCATCCAGGGGTTCCGCATCCTCGACGTGAGAAGGGAGGCCAGCGGGTGACGCGGTCGTTGACCACCACGGAGATCAAGCGGCTGAACCGGCAGTGGCGGCGCGGCACGTCCGGGTCGTTGTCGCTCGCCCTGGTCTCGCTGCACAACCCCTTCAACGTCGGCAGCATCTACCGGAGCGCAGCGGCGTTCGGGGTCGACCAGGTGTTCCTCGTGGGCGCGACGCCGACACCACAGGACGCCAAGGTGCGCAAGACCGCGCTCGGCACCGAGGCGGGTGTGGCGACGGTGCACGTCGACCACCTGGCCGAGGTCGCCACGACCGTGCACGAGACCGGGGGACAGCTCGTCGCGGTCGAGCTCGCGCAGGGAGCCGTGGCAATCCACGAGTTCGACTTCGCGGGCGACGTGTGTCTCGTGCTGGGTTCGGAGGCACACGGCCTGCCGCCGTCGGCACTCGCGCAGTGCGACGCGGCGGTCTACATCGCCCAGCCCGGCAAGGTGGCCTCGCTCAACGTCGCGACCGCTGCGAGCATCGCCGTTCACGAGGTCCGCCGGCAGGCCTGGACCGCTCGACCGTCCTGACCCGCAGCGCGCGCACCAGCAGCCCCAGCAAGAGGACCCCGGCACCGGTGAGCACGGCTCGCACCGGCAGGGACAGCGCGAGGACCACGCATCCAGACAGACCCAGTGCCTGCAGCCATCGCGGCCAGCGGCGGTCGGCGGGCGGCTGGGTGAACGCTGCCGCGTTGGCCACGGCGTAGTAGACCAGCACTCCGAACGAGGAGAAGCCGAGCGCGCCGCGCAGGTCGGTCGTCAGCACGAGCGCCGCGACGACGCCGGCAAGCGCCCCCTCGGCCCGGTGCGGCACCTCGAACCGGGGGTGCACGGCGGAGAACCACCGCGGCAGGTCGTGCTCACGGGCCATCGCCAGGGACGTCCGGCCGATGCCGGCCATCAGGGCCAGGAGCGAGCCGAGCGCGGCCAGCGCAGCACCGACCCGGATCACCGGAGACAGTCCGCCACGGCCGACCCGGTCGAGGGCGCTCGTCAACGGCGACGTGCTGTGCGCCAGTGTCGGCGCACCCGCGGCCAGCAAGGCGGTGACTCCGACGACCAGGTAGACGGCGACCACCGCGACGAGCGCGATGGTGATGGCCCGCGGAATGGTGCGTGCCGGCTCGCGAACCTCCTCGCCCATCGTGGCGATGCGCGCATAGCCGGCGAACGCGAAGAACACCAGCCCACCCGACTGCAGGGCACCGTGCCAGGAGAGCTGCCCCCACCCGGTCAGGTGGCCGGTCGACGCGCCCGGCGCCGTGAGCACGGCCAGGACGAACACGCCCAGGGTCGCGACCGTGGTCGCCACGAGCACCCGGGTCACCTGCGCGGTGCGGGTGACCCCGCGGTAGTTGAGCGCAGCTACACCCAGCACGGCCAGCGCCGCGACGATCCGCTGCCCCCAGTCCGAGCCCGGCACCGCGTAAACCGCCGCGGTGAGCGCCATCGCGGCGCAGGAGGCGGTCTTGCCCACGACGAACGCCCAGCCGGCGAGGAATCCCCACCAGGGGCCGAGCCGTTCGCGACCATAGACGTAGGTGCCACCGGACACCGGGTAGACCGCCGCCAGCTGCGCCGACGCGCCGCGTTGCAGTACGCGACGACCGCGGCCGCACCGAGCCCGACGAGCAGCCCGACGCCGGCGGCGGCCGCTGCCGGTGCCCACACCGCGAACACCCCGGCGCCGAGCATCGACCCGAGGCCGAGCACCACCGCGTCGGTCAGCCCCAACCGACGCTTCAGGGCTGGCTCGGGCTGCGCTCCGGTCACCCGCGCGCCATCGCCTTCGCGATGGCGGCCTTGGCCTCGTCGATCATGCACGTGGGTGACATGACCTGCTCCTCCTCGTCGCAACGGTCGTCATGCAATCTGCTGACCATTGCCCGCGACAAGGCCTGCGGGTGAACTCCGCAAGAACGATCAGGCGCTGCAGCGCCGCCGGAGCCTCCGTGCAGTCAGCGCTGCGAGAGCTGGAAGCAGGCGACGTCGTACTGCGACGTCTCGGTGTAGTGCTGACCGCCGATGCCGCCGGCGACACTGTCGATGCCCGCCTCGTTGAACGGTGACCCGGGGCTGGCATTCGAGTGGCCGGGGACATTGGGCTCGAGGTCCTGGCAGGACTGGCCCGGCATTCCCGTACCAGGCGGGTTGGCGGCGGTGGCCGGGGCGAGGAAGCCCAGGCTCAGGCCCAGGACAGCCGACGCGATCAGGACGGGTGCACGCATGACGTTCTCCTCCGATCGAGGGTCAAACCGGGTCAGGCGACCCATCGAGAGATACGAACCCGGTGCCGCGGTGGTTCAGCGCTCCGAGGGTTGGACAACTGCTCGGCACGAATCGGGCGTTAGCGGTGACAAGGTCCGCGAGCCGGCCTCGTCGCTAGTACTTGATGACCAGCGCATCCGGGTGGTCGGGCCATCAAGAACCGACCGAGTAAGGGATCTTGCCGGTGCAATCAACGGTCGAAACATTCTGAGTTCGCACTACTAGTGCATTCGTCTCAGGAGGTTCTTCTCATGGCCAAGCGTCGTCATGTGCTCGCGGGCGTCGCCGCCCTCGCCACATTCGGGGCCGTCCTCGCCTCAGCCGCCACGATCGGGGGTGTCAGTGCCGACTCGCTCGGCGCCGACACGTCGGTAGTCGCGAGCTGCGACACGGACGGCGTCAACCTGTCCTACGGTTCGTTCACCCTGTCGGGCGGTGCCTACAAGGTGGGCTCCGTGACCGTCTCCGGTATCGCGGCAGCCTGCAACGGCAAGGCGATCCGCGTCACTCTCGGCGATGCGGGCGGTAGCCTCGGGGAGGCCACCGGCACCGTCTCGGGCACCTCCCAGGTGCTCAACTTCACCGCGCCAGGCCCGGACGCCAAGTCCGTGACCAACGCCGCGGTGGTCATCTCGGGCTGATGCAGATGCACCGGCCGGCGCCGTCGCTCCTGGGGGAGAGGCTTCGTCGGCCGGTGCTTGCCCGGCGCCGCGTACTCGGTCTGTGCACGTTTGGCGCGGGCTGCCTTGCGCTGGTCGTCGCTTCAGCCGCAGCGCTGGGCGGGGTGCGACCGGCGACGTTGTTCGCGCAGAACCAGGCGGTGACGATCTCGGTCGCGGTCAGCGACACCTTCACCGGCGCCTCCGGCACCAACCTGACGGCGCACACGAGCGACACCGGGCAGTCATGGACGCAGTCCGCGGGCAGCTTCACCCTGACCGGTTCGGCCGGGGCCAAGTCGGGCACCAACAGCGCCATCTCGGCCGCGTGGCTCACCACCGGCCTGACCGCAGGGAGCTACACCGCCAGCGTCATCATGAGCCAGCCCAACAACCCTGCCTGCTGTGGCGGTCTCTATCTCAACGTCGACGCCACGGGGGCGTCGGGCATCTCGGTGATCTGGTACGACGACACGGGAGGGCGGATCGTGATCGGCAAGCGCAACGGCGCGACGATCACCGCCCTGCAGACCTTCACCGGGGTCGGGCTGCCTGCCGTCAACCTGGCCATGCCGTTGAAGGTCACCTACCTCGCCGGTACGTACACCATCCGGTTCATGGGCAACCTGGTGGGCAGCTACACGCTGTCCGCACCGGACCTCGCGACGTACGGCGGGAGCACCCGCAGCGGCATCATCGTGGACAAGAACAACAAGATCGTGCTGTCGGCCTTCCAGGTGGGGCCATGACGATCACCCTGATCCGCAAGGCGCCGCGGCTCGAGGTCGATACATGGTCGCCGTCCGTCCTGCTGCGCCGACGCGGTCGACGCGCGGTGAGCATCCTGCTGTGGCTGGCGGTGCTGGCCGTTGTCGTGGTGGCCTGGCCGGCCCGCTTCGGCGGTCATCTCGGGCTGACTCAGGTCGCTGGGCACTCGATGGACGGCACCTTCCGCACGGGCGACCTGGTGGTCACCTGGCGTCACCCGAGCTACCGCCCCGGCGAGGTGGTCGTCTACCGCATCCCCGACGCCGACCTGCACCGGTTCCGCGTCGTGCACCGCATCCGCGCGGTCGGAGCCGACGGCCGTTTCGTGACGCAGGGCGACAACAACGCGAACGCCGACCCGTGGCGGCCGGACACCCATGACGTTGAAGGTTCCGTCCTCTTCCGCGTCCCGGGCGCCGGGCACCTTCTCTCCGCTGTCTTCTCCCCGCTGGCCCTGCTCCTGCTGTGCGCAGCCCTTGCCGGGTACTGCGTGTTCCACCTCGTCGCGGGCACGGGCCGCGGCGACGAGGAGTCGGAGGTCTCTGCCGGCGAGACCTCGGCGACGGTCTAGGAGCTCGTCCTTCCGTCGGGCGCCGCATCTGGGCGTCGAGGCCGGTGCGCGCCTTCCGTCGTACCGAGGCCTGCAGCGCCGGAGATGCTCGGCGCCGGCCATGGCGTGACGCTACTCGCGCCCCTGTTGGCACACTCGGACCGTGCCGCCCGAGAGCAAGCTCCCCGCGCCGTGCGTCGTCGTGCTGGTCGGACCCAGCGGTGCCGGGAAGTCGACCTGGGCCGCCGCACAGTTCCGGCCCGAGCTCGTCGTCTCCAGCGACCGGCTGCGTGCTGTCGTCGGAGCGAGCGAGGACGACATCTCGGCGAGCACCGACGCGCTGCGCCTGTTGGACGAGATCATCGCGGCGCGGATCGGGCGCCGACTGACCACGGTGGTCGACTCGACCGGCCTCGACCCGGTACGACGACGGGCCTGGCTCGCGCTGGCCCGGTCGGCCGGCATCCCGTGCTTCGCGGTCGGCTTCGACACGCCGGCCGAGCAGTGCCGCGCCCGCAACCGGGCCCGGCCCAAGCCAGTCCCGGCGGATGTGCTGTCCGCCCAGCTGCGGTCCTGGACGCAGGCCCGTGCCGACCTGCCGGGGGAGGGCTTCGACGAGGTCCTGGCCCCGGAGCCGGTCCGGGTCGTGCCGCCCGAGTTCGCCGTCGTACGGACAGGCGCGTCGACCGCGACAAGCGAGCCGCCGGCCGGGTTGCGGTTCGGGCTGCACATCGGGACCTTCACGCCTCCTGGCGGATCGGCGTCGCTCGCGGCCTGGCTGGAGGAGATCGCGGTCGGGGCGGAGGAAGCCGGCTTCGACGCGATCTACGTCATGGACCACTTCCGGCAGATCCCGCAGGTCGGGCGGCCCTGGGAGGACTTCCTGGAGAGCTACACCACGTTGTCCTACCTCGCGGCGGTCACGAGCCGGGTCCGGCTCGGCGCCCTGGTCACCGGCATCAGCCACCGCAACGTGGCCCATCTGGGCAAGATCGTGGCCAGCCTCGACGTCCTCAGCGGCGGTCGGGCCGTGTGCGGCCTCGGGCTGGCGTGGTTCGAGCAGGAGCACCGCGCCTGGGGTCTGGACTTCCCTTCCACCGCGACGCGCTACGCGATGCTCGAGGACGCGCTGCGGCTGCTGCCGATGCTCTGGGGCCCGGGCAGCCCGTCCTTCGAGGGTGCAGTGCTGCGGGTCCCGGAAGCGGTCGGTTACCCCCGCCCGCTGCAGGCCCACATCCCGATCACGGTCGGTGGCGGCGGTGAACGCCGGACCCTGCGGCTGGCGGCGCAGTACGCCGACGCCGCCAACGTGCTCGGCGACGTGGGCACCGTTGCGCGCAAGGCGCAGGTGCTGCGCCGACACTGCCTCGACGTCGGTCGCGATCCGGAGCAGGTGGCTCTGTCCCACCTGTCGACAGTCCTCGTAGGACACGACGACACGCAGGTGGCCGAGCTCATCGAACGGCACCGGGGGCGGCACCAGGACCCGGCCCGGTACGCCGCCGCCAACCATGCGGGCACCGTGCCCGACCATGTCGGGCGGGTGCGCAGCCTTGTCGACGTGGGGGTCGGCGAGGTCGTCGTGCGGGTCGCCGGTCTCGAACGGGTGGCAGATCTCGAGCCGATGGCCGGCGTCATCGCCGCACTGCGATGAACAGCTCGTGATCGGCGGCAACGGGTCCTGCGTGGGCGTGGTGGTCGGCTGATCGCAGCGTGGGAACGAACTCCGCGAGACCGGGCGTGTTTATCGGTGCAAACATCGGGAAAGCGGGCAAATCGGACCCTCCGGTCGAGCGCCAGAGGGGCGATAACGGGAGGCTCCACGTGTCCAGCACCGCACCCGACCGGCCACACGAGGCGATCGCCGCGGAGGCAGCGGTAACGAGGGGGCAGCGCAGGCGGGCGGTGTTCGCCTCGACCGTCGGCACCACGATCGAGTGGTACGACTTCTTCCTCTACGGCACCGCCGCCGCATTGATCTTCCCGGACCTGTTCTTCCCTGGTCAGTCGCACGCAGCCGGGGTCCTGCTGTCGTTCGCCACGCAGGCGGTGGGTTTCGGTTCGCGGCCGATCGGAGCCGCGATCTTCGGCCACCTCGGTGACCGCATCGGTCGCAAGGCGACGTTGATCTCGACCCTGTTGCTGATGGGGCTCGCCACGTTGTTCATGGGCGTGCTCCCGACGTACGCGACGATCGGCTTCGCCGCCCCGTTGATCCTCGTGCTGCTCCGTGTCGCGCAGGGGATCGGCGTCGGTGGCGAGTGGGGCGGCTCGGTCCTGCTGTCGATGGAGTGGGGGTCCACGAAGCGCCGCGGCCTGATGGCTGCGTTCCCGCAGATGGGCGTGCCGTTCGGCCTGATCCTGTCCACGGGGGCGGTCAAGCTAGCCGAGCACTGGACCGGTGACAGCTTCACCTCGTGGGGCTGGCGGCTGCCGTTCCTCGCGAGCTTCGTGCTCGTGCTGATCGGGCTCTACGTGCGGCTGCGCGTGCTGGAGAGCCCCGAGTTCACCGCGATCAGGTCCGAGCAGCAGGTCGTGAAGCAGCCTGTCCTCGAGGTCGTACGCACCCAGTGGCGCGAGATCCTGACCTCTGCGTTCGTCCGGATGTCCGAGCAGGCGCCGTTCTACCTCTTCGTGACGTTCGTGCTGGCCTACACCGTCGACCACCTCAAGCTCAACGACGGCGACATCCTCAACTACGTCGTCATCGGTGCGGCCGTGGGGCTGTTCTGCGTCCTCGGCTTCGGGGCCTTGTCCGACGTGATCGGCCGCCGGCGGATGTACGGCATCGGGATCGTCTGTGTCGGCCTGTTCGCGTTCCCCTACTTCGGGCTGCTCAACACGACCGAGCCCTGGCTGGTGCTGCTGGCCATCGTGCTGTCGCTGGTCTTCCACGACATGCAGTACGGGCCGCAGGCCGCGCTGATCGCCGAGAGCTTCGGCGCCAACATCCGC
>JAVEDG010000143.1 GCA_030841245.1 Actinomycetota bacterium | reverse complement strand
CGTCGACTGTGAGCAGCACCGGGCGTGGGGCGGCGCCGTCGGGCTCGGCCGTCTCAGCTGTCTCAGCTGTCGTGGTCATCGCGTCGTCATCGGCCGTCACGGGTGCGAGTAGTCGGGAAGGTCGACGGAGAGGGCGATCTCGTCGACATAGCACCACCACCAGTCCTCGCCGGGTTCGTAGGACGAGACGATCGGGTGCCCCCCGGTGGCGTGTCCGCTCGCGTGCTTGGCCGGTGACGAGTCGCAGCAGCCGATGTGACCGCAGGTCCGGCACATCCGCAGGTGCACCCAACGTCCGCCGACCCGCAGGCAGTCCTCGCAGCCCGCTGCCGAGGGGGTCGCGGACGCGTCGACCTGGTCCAGGTGCGAGCACTGGTCGGGCATGCGGTCCTCCGGCGAACGGGTCCGGTCCCGGACCCGTGATCGAAAGCCTAGAACGCGCGTCAAACCGGCGGTCGGGGAACAACGAGAGGCAGGTAGTTGATTAGGCTAAGCAATCATGTCCTCATCCCTCGCCGGCAGCCCTCGTCGCTGGACCGAACGGCTCGACCGGGACCATCCCCGCTACAAGTGGGTGGCGCTGTCCAACACCACGCTCGGCGTCCTGATGGCGACGATCAACGCCTCGATCGTGATCATCTCCTTGCCGGCCATCTTCCGCGGGGTCGGGCTCGACCCGCTCGCGCCGGGCAACGTGAGCTACCTGCTCTGGATGCTCATGGGGTTCCTGCTCGTCAGCGCCGTGCTCGTCGTCAGCCTGGGCCGGCTCGGCGACATGTACGGACGGGTCAGGGTCTACAACCTGGGCTTCGTGGTGTTCAGCGCCTCCTCGATCGTCCTTGCGCTCGACCCGCTGCACGGGGCCGGTGGCGCGCTGTGGCTGATCCTCTGGCGTGTCGTCCAGGGCGTCGGCGGCTCGATGCTGTTCGCCAACTCGACCGCGATCCTGACCGACGCCTTCCCCTCGACCCAGCGCGGCATGGCGCTCGGGATCAACCAGGTCGCCGCCATCGCCGGGTCGTTCCTCGGCCTGCTGATCGGCGGGGTGCTGGCCCAGTGGGACTGGCGGGCGGTCTTCTGGGTGAGCGTCCCGGTCGGTGTCCTCGGCACGATCTGGTCCTACGCGTCGCTGCACGAGCTCAGCGAGCAGCGGCGCGGTCGCCTCGACATCCCCGGCAACATCACCTTCGCCCTGGGTCTGGGCGCCATCCTCGCCGCGATCACCTACGGGATCCAGCCGTACGGCGGGCACGACATGGGCTGGACCAGCCCGTGGGTCCTGAGCGGGCTGATCGGCGGGACGGCGCTGCTCGCCGCGTTCTGCGTCGTGGAGACCAGGGTGAGCGACCCGATGTTCCACCTCGCGATGTTCCGCAACAGGGCGTTCAGCGCCGGGAACCTGGCGGGGCTGCTCGCGTCGATCAGCCGGGGCGGTCTGCAGTTCATGCTCATCATCTGGCTGCAGGGCATCTGGTTGCCCCTTCACGGCTACGCCTTCGAGTCGACGCCGTTGTGGGCCGGCATCTACCTGGTGCCGCTGATGGCGGGGTTCCTCGTCGCCGGCCCCGTGAGCGGCTTCCTGTCGGATCGGTGGGGTGCCCGCGCGTTCGCGACGGGTGGCCTGACGCTGGTGGCTCTCACGTTCGTGGGCCTGATGCTGCTGCCCACCGACTTCGTCTACTGGCAGTTCGCCGTGCTCATCGCCCTCAACGGCGTCGGGTCCGGCCTGTTCTCGGCGCCGAACACGACCGCGATCATGAACAGCGTCCCGCCCGGCCAGCGCGGCGCCGCCTCCGGGATGCGGGGCACCTTCTTCAACTCCGGGACCTCGCTGTCCATCGGGATCTTCTTCTCCCTCATGATCGCCGGGCTGGCCGCCCGCCTCCCGAGGGCACTCATGGTCGGGCTGCAGCAGCAGGGCGTGCCGCACCACACGGCTTCGCAGGTGGCCGACCTACCTCCCGTGGGCAGCCTGTTCGCTGCATTCCTCGGCTTCAACCCGCTCAAGAACCTGCTCGGCCCCAGCGGTGAGCTGGACCGGCTGCCCAAGGCCAACGCCGACCGGCTGACCGGCCACGAGTTCTTCCCCAGGCTGATCTCCGGGCCGTTCCACCACGGCCTGGTCGTCGTGTTCAGCGCTGCCGCACTCATGTCGCTGGTCGCCGCCGTGGCCTCGCTGGCGAGGGGTGGCCGATACGTCCACGACGAGCGCGTGGACCTCCCGGCGACACCGCGACCGGCCGCGGCGCAACGGTCCGACGGCACCGGTGCGACCGCTGGCAGGATGGGCTGATGGCACGGGAACCAGCGGCGGTCGACGCGGCCGACCCGAGCCCGGCGGTGGAGCAGGCGGGGCGGTTGTTCGTGGCGCTGGCCCGTGTCGCACGCAGCCTCCGGGCGACCAGCCAGTCACCGATCGGCCCGGGTGCGTTCAGCGCACTGTGGACGGTGACCGCGCAGGGCCCGATCCGGCTCTCCGACCTGGCCGAGGCGGAGGCGGTGGCCCGGCCGACGATGACCCGCATCGTGGCCTCCCTGGAGCAGCACGGGCTGCTCACGCGGGCGGCGGACCCGGCCGACGGTCGGGCCCAGCTCGTCGCGGCCACCCGGGCCGGCCGCACCCTGATCGCGAACGGGAAGGCGGCTCGGGTCAAGGCGCTCGGCGAGCGGATCGGGCGGCTCTCGCCAGCCCAGGCCGCCGGGCTCGACGACCTCGTGAGCGTGCTCGAGACGCTGGCCGAACGCTGACGGGTCCCGGTTCAGGGAGCGAGCGGCGCGTGCTGAGCCGGGCCTTCGTCGTCGCGGAACGAGGACTGTGAGCGCCACCCGCCGTCCTTGGCGAGCACGAGGGTGGCGCCGCCTGCCGCGAGGGCCGCCGTGACGAGCAGCGCGACCGCCCGCTTGGCCGGCCCGGGGACCCGCCGGCCCCCGCTGTCGGGCAGCACGGTGAGCTGCAGCGCCGGCACGGCCCGCGCCAGCAGGTGCAGACCGGTCGCGACCACCCACACCGCGAAGCTGGCCTGGTGCAGGGTCAGCGCGTCGATGCGTTGGCCCGCCACGGTGAGGAAGCCGTGCCGGCTCGAGTCGGTGCCCAGCACCACGAGCGAGAGTCCGGTGCCGAGGACCGCCAGCGTGGAGGCGACCACCAGCGGACCGAGCAGCCGCAGCAGGAGCGGCGGCGGGCCTGCGGCCCGGTAGGAGCGGTCGCCGAGGTAGTAGCGCACGATGCGCCATCCCGTCGTACCCGTCTTGAGCAGCGCCGGAGGCACGAGCAGGACACCGAGCGCGAGGTGCCAGCTGATCAGGCCCCGTACGTCGAGCAGCGTGACCAGCTCCGCGACTGCGAGCACGAGCAGTACCAGACCGGTCCAGGCCGTGAGCCGCGCGTTGCCGGCCGGGCCGCCGGTGCGCTCGAGCACCGCGTCGTCACGGTGCTCCCGCCCCATGGCGGTCTCTACGGCCTCGACTGCCATGCCGCGGATCGCCGACCCCTCGCCAGCCGTCATGGCCAGGAGGATAGGCGCGACACCTGTGACGTCCCTGAGTCGTGCGGCCGGCGGGCGTCGGGAAGGGCCGTCAGGGGGAGGGGGCGACCATCTCCACGAGGCCGACCACGTTGCCCTCGCTGTCACGCACGAAGGCCTGCCACTCCTGGTGGCCGGCGGGGCCGAGGGAGTCGTCATCGTGGACGAAGATCTGGTGCGGCTCGGTGACGACCTCGACCGCTCGCCCGCGAAGCTCGTCCACCTTGTCCTGCAGGCCGGTCACGCGCAGGTAGAGCAGGGCGCTCGGCGCGGCCCGGTCGAGCAGCAGCCGGGTCGCACCGAGCCGGAAGAACAGCAGCCCCGGGGGGTCGAAGCGCGCGACCGGTTCCTCGCCCAGCAGGTCGGCGTAGAACGCGGCCGCGCGGTCGAGGTCGGTGGCCCGCTGGGCGACCTGGGTGAGCTCCACGTCGTACCCCCCTTTCCGTCGCCGCGGCAGCGGGTCGATGGCGCGCCCGGTATTGGCACCGGGC
>JAVEDG010000142.1 GCA_030841245.1 Actinomycetota bacterium | reverse complement strand
GTCGTGCCGCCTCCGGCGTACTGGCAGGTGTCGACAGTCGTGCCGTAGCCGTTCTTGAGCACGGCCTTGTCGCCGTCGTTGTTCCACCGCGGGCCGCTCGCGTGCCAGTAGCGCTTGCCCGGCGAGTTGGTCCCGGACCCCGTGTAGAGGGTCACCGTCCCGCCGGCAGGGATCGTGGTCCTGGGGAAGACGTAGTACTGGTTGTCGGTGCTCGGGGCGGAGATGATCTTCCAGCCGCCGATCGAGCGGCTCTTGGCAGTCGTGTTCTTGAAGACGATGTACTCGGTGTTGAGGCCGGTGCCGCTCTGGGCGTAGTGGATCTTGGCGATCTTGACCGCGGTCGACGCATCGGCGGCCGTGGCGCTAAGGGTGAGCATGGCAACTATCGCGACCAGCGCGACGAGAACACGGCGGGGCATGGCTGCTCCTCAGGGCATTCGTGACAGGAAGTTGTTTGCGGGGGGGCTGTGCGGGACGAAGTAGCTGCGGGCGGTGCGGTGCCAGCGGTTTCCGGACACGTCATCGTGCAGGACGGCTACGCCGAGGCAGTACTTGCTGAGCGAGATCGGACGCGCACCTAGAAGGCGCAGGGCCCTGTCGAGCCGGCCGTCACCGCCGGCGGCCTTGGTCTCGACCACGACGTGGTCGTCGCGGAGCCCGACTCCTCCAGCCGCGGTGAGGCACTCGAGGTCCATGTCCACGGTCATCCGGGCGGTCGCGCGAGCGGACACCAGGGTGAGGCGGTTGGTCGTGGTGGTCACGGTCGGCGAAAGCACCTCGGGTACGGCGATGCCGTAGGCCCTGCCGATGATCTCCGCCGCGAAGGCGTGAGCCTTTGCTGACAGCGGTTCGCCGCTGCGGTGGTGGTAGGGCAGCCGGCGCTTGAGGGTCTCCCCACGGCCGCCCTTGAGCTTGACCTCGAGCATGCTCTCCCCGCTGTCGAGGTAGGAGCGGACCCGCACCTTGTAGCGGCGCCGACGACCCTGGGCATGGGCGCGGAAAGTCATCAGGTCCGGGGTGTCGAAGTACGTCGTCTCGTACCGGAAGCACCGCAGACCGTCGATCTCGAGCACCTCGATGTCGTCCCGGACCAGCTCCAGCAGCCGCTCGAGGGTCGGCAGCGGCACGACGTACTTCTGGTCGACGCGGGCCAGCAGCGCCAGGTCACCCGTCACCTGCGAGATCCCGACGGTGGGCAGGCCTCCGGCGATCCGCTCGAGGAGTGCGACGGCGGGGGACCGGGGCGGCGCTGACGTGAACCGGGTGTCCAGGGCGGCCGAGGTCACGGAGTCTCCAGGTCAGCAAGGCCCAGTTGGTCGAACGGCCGGCTCGAGTGCACGGGAGGCGCGGGGGCAGGTTTCTTGCCGTGGGGAACGACGAAGCGCACGTCCACGATGGTCACGTCGCGGACGTAGTCGACCTGGCGCACGATCATGCGGCTGACCTTGCCGCCCAGGCGTCGTTCGAGGTCGGCGCGCAGGCTGACCTGATCGGGGTGGACGACGTCAAGGGTGACCAGCTGGCGCTGCGACCTGGGCATCACCCACCGGTTGTCCAGCAGCACCATCACGCTGACGATGGCGACGTCGAGAGTGAGGATCAGCCACCGGTCCCGGTACTGCATGCCGTTGACGAGGCCGAGGACCAGGGCGATGAAGTAGTAGGCGCTCTCCTCCGGGGCGATCGGGTCCGACCGGAGCCGGATGATCGAGAGGACCGCGAAGAGCCCGAAGCCGAATGCCACGCCGATGTGCATCTGCTGGACGATGAGCACGCCGGTGACGAACAGCCCGATGTTGACAGCCACATAGGCGAGCAGCAGGTCACTGCGCCGGTAGCGCCGGTAAAAGACGCCGTAGGCCACGATCGTGACGGCGAGCAGGTCGACGAGCATGGCGATCAGGACGTGCTCGTAGCGCAGCGGCATGACCTCTCCAGACATCCGCACCTGGCGGTTGACCCTTGTCGGGTGGGCGCGACCTCATCTTTTCTTCGGCACCTGGAAAGGCGGCATTAACCCGTTGGCCACACGATGTTGGCGTGGTGGTCGGCGCGAGCCGCGGGCGCACGCTCAACGCTGCGAGCACGCTCATCCGGTGGCACCGGAGGGGAAGCCGCCCTTGCGCCCCACCCGCCATCGGCCAACCCGATGCAGGCGGACGGCCCGCGTGACTTTCCGGAGGGGGTTGGATTGACGCGGGCGTCCCGGCGCAATCAATAAGGGCCCTGACAGGCAGGGTCAGGGCCTCGAACTGCCGGGCGACTTCCCCACCCGGGCACCTCCTACGCTGCGCCCTTTTCCCGACTGTGTCCAGTCTCTCGGTGATCGCCCGGCGCCATGGTTCGGCAAAGCATGCCGGGCGTGACCCCCTGCGACGAGCGGCCACGCCGCGTCACGCGAGGGCCGGGTCAGCGGTGGGCGCCGCGCCACCGGTTGAGCCGTCGCCCGGCTCCGTGTCGACGAGGCAAAGGATCGCCTTTCCTGGTTCCAAGTCGCAGCGTCGGGGTACGCCGCGCCCACGTCTACATGGAGGGAGGACGACATGAAGATCCTCTCCACTCGCTCCTCGGGCAGGCTCAAGATCGCCATCGCGACTGTCACCGCCGGCGCGCTGGCGGTGTTCTTCCTGCCCGGGGCACCGGCATCCGGGGCCCGGGCCCCGCTGACGCAACGAGGCGTTGCGGCCCAGCAGATCGCCAGCGCGCCGGCGCCCGGCACACTGAGCTCGCGCGTCTACGGCACCTTCGGGACTGCCGGCACCGTCCGAGGTCACTTCGACCCCGACAGGTTCTTCGTCAAGCACGGCGACGCCTACGCCAACGGCGTGCTCCATGCGACGATGCGGAAGGGCGACGGCACGCTGGTGGGCCACGCCACGAGAAGAATCACGATCCCGGTCATGGGGGGAAGGACTGGCACTACCGCCGGTAGCACCGCAGGCACGAACGCCGCCGTGGCAGCCGCCACAACCTGCGACATCCTGCACCTTGTCCTTGGCCCCCTCGACCTGGATCTTTTGGGGCTGCAGGTCCACCTCAACCGAGTCGTGCTCGACATCGTCGCCGCCAGCGGAGCTGGCAACCTGCTGGGCAACCTGCTGTGCGCGGTTGCAGGGCTGCTCGACGGCACGACCACCTTGAGTCAGCTTCGGCTCGCGAACATCCTGAACCGGATACTGGCAATCCTGCGGATCTGAGGCTCGCCCGGGACGAGTCGCTGCCGGAAGGCCCGCGCTGTCGCAAGGCGAGAGCGCGGGCCTTCACCGGACGTCGCGAGGAAACAGGGCCGACATCGGTGCTCGACGGTGCCGACGAGCTAATGGCGCAGGACGGCTACGGCGCAGTCGACGAGCACCCGCCGTGACTCGGGGTCGCGCAGCTCAATGTCGTGCTGGTCGGTTGTGAGTGGCCGGGTGATGGCGCCGAAGGCGGCAAGCGCGCGGATCTTTGCTGCCTCGTCCCGCCTCGGCGCGAGGATCCTCACGCACCGGGCAGTCACGTCGGCCAGGTGGTGGTTCTCCAGCTTCGCACGGGACGTGATGTCGCGGCTGAGCAACGACACCGCGAACCGATGGTCGGACATCAAGTCGACCAGATCGGTCAAGAACCGACGTCGCTCTCGGGTGCCGGCCGGGCCCTCCCGCTCGGCCCTGTCCAGGAGCGCCTCGAGGCTGTGCAGGTAGGGAGACACGATCTCCTGCAAGATGTCACTCTTGCCGCCGAAGTGGTGCAGCACAGCAGAGCGCGTCAGACCCAGTTGTGCACCGATCTCCTCCAGGGTCGCCACGTCGTAGCCGCGGTCACGGAAGGAAACCGAGGCCGTGCGCAGGATCGCCAGTCGAGTTTTCTCGCCCTTGGTCAACCGGTGTTCCATCTAGACGCTCCCTGGTCTGCGAGCCTCGTTCCTTCGGCTGTCTCTTCGGTCGGAGCGGACGGCGGCTGAACCGTTCGGGTGAAAAACGCGCTGACGGGACGGTCAGTTCTGACTGACAGGTCAGAAGGTGCTCAAGCGGCGGATCTGTGGATCCGACACCTTGCCTAGCCGCCGAACGACGGCCTACGGGGCCTGGGGACCTGGGCCGAAGCATGAAGGGACACAGTCGATGCTCGCTCGCATCCGTAAGTCGGCTGAGGAGAAGGACCAGGGCTTCACCCTGATCGAGCTCCTCGTCGTGATCATCATCATCGGCATCCTCGCCGCCATCGCCATCCCGGTCTTCCTGCGTCAGCGGGAGAAGGGCTGGGACGCCCAGGCCAA
>JAVEDG010000106.1 GCA_030841245.1 Actinomycetota bacterium | reverse complement strand
GGCCCACACCACCCACAGCAGCGTGGTCCCCCCTTCCTTGTGCAGCTGGAGGACGGCGAACGGCGTGTAGGTGCCCGCGATGATCAGGATGATGTTGGCGTGGTCGAGGCGCTTGAGCTCGCCGTGCCAGCGCGGCCCCCAGGTTCCGCGGTGGTAGACAGCGCTGACCCCGAAGAGCAGGACTGCGCTGGTCGCGTAGATCGCGGTGGCGACCGTCGCCCGCCCGGCCGGGGCCAGCGTCACGAGCACGATGCCCGCGGCGAGGGCCAACGGGAAGGTGCCCGCGTGCAGCCAGCCGCGCAGGTGCGGCTTGAGGGTCCGGGCCACCTCGGACACGGTCCCGTCGTGCTGGTTGCCCTCAGCCGGTTGGTCGGTGCCGGGTCGGTCGGTGCTGGGTCGGTCGGCGCTGGGTCGGTCGGCGCTGGGTCGGTCGGCATTGCGTCGGTCGGCGGTGTGTCGGTCGGCGCGGCTCATGTCCCCCACCATAACCTTCGGATCCGTAGGTTACCCACGGGTAGGTCTGGCACCGCGTCGAGGTCCCGGCCGCGGTCGACCGGGCCTGCGCGCGTCACCGTGACAGAAGCGGACTGACGCATCGGGGTGCAGCCTTCACTCAGCATGCGACGCTAGGGTGCGCCGACGACGAGGAGGCCGACCGGATGGGTGCGCGTGACCTGATCTACGGCGCCTACGCGCGGCGAGTGGCCCGGTCCCTGCCGGCCGACCGCATCCCCGGCCACGTCGGTGTCATCCTCGACGGCAACCGACGCTGGGCGAAGGCGTACGGCGAGCAGGCGGCGACCGGTCACCAGGCGGGTGCCGACAAGATCCAGGAGCTGCTCGGCTGGTGCGAGGAGCTCGGCGTCCGCGTCGTGACGTTGTGGCTGCTCTCGACAGACAACCTCGGGCGCTCGGAGACCGAGCTGCGCGACCTGATGGCGATCATCGAAGGTGTCGTCACCGAGCTCGCCGACACCGGACGGTGGCGGGTGCATCCCGTGGGTGCGCTGGACCTGTTGCCCGACCGAACCGCACGGGTGCTCAAGGAGGTCGACGAGCGGACCTCTGGCTGCACCGGTGTGCACGTGAACGTCGCGGTCGGCTACGGCGGCCGGCGCGAGATCGCCGACGCCGTCCGCTCGTTGCTCAACGAGCACGCGTCGCGGGGCACGCAGATCGAGGACCTCGCCCAGGTACTCGACGTCGAGCACATCGCCGAGCACCTCTACACGAAGGGCCAGCCCGACCCCGACCTGGTGATCCGCACGTCCGGCGAGCAGCGGCTCTCCGGCTTCCTACTGTGGCAGAGCGCGCACTCGGAGTTCTACTTCTGCGAGGCCTACTGGCCCAGCTTCCGCAAGGTCGACTTCCTGCGGGCGATCCGCGCCTTCGCCGATCGCGAGCGTCGCTTCGGCGCCTAGGGCCTGTCTCTCAACCCGCTCCCGACCAGTGAGCGAGTCGAGGCGCCCGATCCGGCAAGGCGGAGGAGCCGCGCGTAGCGGTGTTCTACGCGCGGCGACGACAACGCCGCCGGGCGGGATGGATCGGCGCGCGATCCGGGATGGGGCTGGGAGACACGCCCTAGCTCGCCCTGACGGGACCGTGCGCCGCGGACCTGGCCGGTGCGGTCACGTGGTCGTCGATGAGGTCCGGCTTCGGGCGTGTCTCCCCGGTCGGCGCAGCTGCCCGGCGTACCGTCGCGACACAGCGGACGGCATCCGCGCTGCCCGCTCGGGAGGCCCACTTTCCGTGCTGGTCCATCAGCGAGGGGAGAGGGCCGGGAACCGGCTCTCGGGCCCGTCCCCGGCCCCCGACCACACCGCCGTCGGGTGTGGTCCGCGCTCGAACTGGAGAACCGCCACGTGCCTGCCGTGACCCGCCGACGTGGGGCCGCCGACCGTCGTACCTTCGTGCTGGACACGAGTGTGCTGCTGGCCGACCCGCATGCGTTCCTGCGTTTCGCCGAGCACGAGGTCGTGCTGCCGGTGGTGGTCATCACCGAGCTCGAGGGGAAGCGGGCGCACCACGAGCTCGGCTACTTCGCGAGGCAGGCGCTCCGCCTGCTCGACGACCTGCGGGTCGCGCACGGCCGGCTCGACGAGCCGATGCCGATCGGAGATGCGGGTGGGACCTTGCGGGTCGAGCTCAACCACAGCGACCCGGCTGTCCTCCCGCCCGGGTTCCGCACCGCGGGGCAGGCACTGGACAACGACGGCAGGATTCTGGCGGTCGCGCGCAACCTGGCGGCCGAGGGCGCCGACGTCACCCTCCTGTCGAAGGACCTGCCGATGCGGGTCAAGGCGTCCGCGGTCGGTCTGCAGGCGGAGGAGTACCACGCGACCGGAAAGGTCGAGTCGGGCTGGACGGGGATGGTCGAGTCCACCGTCGCCGCAGAGGTCATCGACGAGCTGTTCGAAGCGGACCGCGTCGACCTGGACGAGGCGCGCTCGCTGCCCTGTCACACCGGGATGGTGCTGGTGTCCGAGCGCGGCAGCGCACTCGGCCGGGTGACCCCGGAGAAGCAGGTGCGGCTCGTGCGCGGTGACCGCGACGCGTTCGGGCTGCACGGCCGCAGCGCCGAGCAGCGCGTGGCACTCGACCTGCTGCTCGACCACGACATCGGCATCGTCTCCCTCGGCGGGCGGGCGGGCACGGGGAAGTCGGCCCTGGCACTGTGCGCGGGACTCGAGGCGGTGATGGAGCGTCGTCAGCACCGCAAGGTCGTGGTGTTCCGGCCGCTGTACGCCGTCGGTGGTCAGGAGCTGGGCTATCTGCCCGGCTCCGAGTCGGAGAAGATGAGTCCTTGGGCCCAAGCGGTCTTCGACACCCTCGGCGCCCTGGTCACGGCCGACGTCGTGGACGAGATCCTCGACCGCGGGATGCTCGAGGTGCTGCCGCTGACCCATATCAGGGGGCGCTCCCTGCACGACGCCTTCGTGGTCGTCGACGAAGCGCAGTCGTTGGAACGCAACGTCCTGCTGACGGTACTGTCCCGGATCGGGCAGGGCTCGCGCGTCGTCCTCACCCACGACGTCGCGCAACGCGACAACCTGCGCGTCGGCCGGCACGACGGTGTCGCGTCGGTCATCGAGGCACTGAAGGGTCACCCGCTGTTCGCCCACGTGACCCTGACCCGTTCGGAGCGCTCGCCGATCGCGGCACTGGTGACGGACCTGCTCGAGGAGCGCCCTGCCTAACCGTCCCGCACCGGGCCGTCACCCTGTGTGACGAACAGTCGCCGCACCGGCCCAAACCTGTGCGGCGTGTGACGTAACCCACGGCCGCAGAATTGGCCTTCCGCAAGGGTTTCATGCACCCTCGAAGAAGACCGACCCCTGCGCCCTTCCTGGTCGATGGTCACTCTGAGTCATCGACGCATCTCGACGGCGGGCGCCGCTGCGAAGCCGGCTACCGCCGCCATGCAGCCCGAGCCTCGCACGGGGACCAGCACACGAGGCCCGAGAACGGGGTGCCGACCGCGCGCCGCCGATCGTGGCGTGCCAGGTGCTGGAGGAGTACAGCCCGTGTTGAGCAACCGGATTTCGATCCGGGGGATGTCCGTTGCCGCCGCTACCACGGCGGTCGCGACGCTTGCGCTGACGGTGGGCGTGAACGCCTGGGCCGCCGAGCCCGCGCCGGCAACGCACGTCACCCGCATCGGGCAGCCGCCCAGTGGCGCGACTGTGCACTTCGGGTCGCGCACGCCCTACGGCCTGCGGCTGCGTGAGATCAAGGCGCACCAGCGGCACGAGCGCGCCCTCGCGCAGTCCTTGCGATCGCAGCGTGCCCCCGAGCGAGCCAGCCGCTCGGCGCAGCGCAGCGCCCCGACGTACGGCGGTGACCCGCGTTCGATCGCCGCAGACATGGCGGCCAGCACCTACGGCTGGGACTCGAGTGAGTTCTCGTGCCTCGACTCGCTCTGGACGCACGAGTCGGGTTGGAGCGTGACCGCCCAGAACTCCTCCTCAGGTGCCTACGGGATCCCGCAGGCGCTGCCGGGGTCGAAGATGGGCGAGTACGGCTCGGACTGGGCCAACGACCCGGCCACCCAGATCGAGTGGGGACTGGCCTACATCAACGACAGCTACGGCTCGCCGTGCAGTGCCTGGTCGACCTACGAGTCGCAGGGCTGGTACTGAGCGTTCTGACCGGCGCACCACGCGAATGCCCCCCCGGAGCCCGGCGGGGGCGTTCGCGTGCCAGGACTCACGGCCTGGTCATGCGCAGCACGTCGAGCGCCTCGTCGAGCTGTGCCTCGGTCAGGGTGCCGTTCTCGACGAAGCCGTTCTCGATGACGACCTGCTTGATCGTCTTGCGCTCGGCCAGCGACTGTTTGGCGACCTTGGCAGCTGCCTCGTAGCCGAGGTAGCGGTTCAGCGGCGTGACGACGGACGGCGAGGACTCGGCGTACTCGCGACAGCGCTCGACGTCGGCCGTGATGCCGTCGACACAGCGGTCGGCGAGCAACCGCGTCGCGTTGGACAGCAGCCGCACCGACTCGAGCACGTTGCGGGCCATCACCGGCATCATCACGTTGAGCTCGAAGTTGCCCGATGCGCCGGCGAACGCGACGGCGGCGTCGTTGCCGATGACCTGGGCACAGACCATCAGGGTCGCCTCGGCGATGACCGGGATGACCGGGTTGACCTTGCCGGGCATGATCGACGAGCCCGGCTGCAGATCGGGCAGGTGGATCTCAGCCAGCCCGGTGCGCGGGCCGGAGGACATCCAGCGCAGGTCGTTGGCGATCTTGTACAGCGACACCGCGATGACGCG
>JAVEDG010000093.1 GCA_030841245.1 Actinomycetota bacterium | reverse complement strand
GGGGCGGTCCGGTAGGACCGCCCCTCACGCCTGTCCGGTAGGACCACCGCTCACGCCTGTCCGGGGCCATCGCGGGGTGTCCGCCTGTGGACGGCCCCGGTGATCACCGCCCGACCTCTGGCACGCTCGAAGCCCGACGACGGAGGTGGGACGTGCGACCGGTGCTCAAGGCGGGCCTGCGCCCGGTCTGGCGCGACGACTCGACCCTGCAGATCGGTCTCGACCCGGCGCACGCGGTGGTGATCGGCGGTCTCGACGCCTCCGCCGCGCGGCTGGTGGGCTGTCTCGACGGCACGCGTGACCTGGCCGGCCTGCGCGCGGCCGCTCACGAGCTCGGCATCACTCCCGAGCGGGCCGAGCGCCTGCTCGACCTGCTGCGCCACGGCGGAGCGCTCGACGACCGCGGCGCAGACTCCCGTCCGATGGCCGCGCTGCACCGCGACGAGCGCGACCGGCTTGCACCGGACGTGACGGCTGCGGGCCTGGTGCGCGGCGGCGCCGACGGTGGGGCCGCGATGCTGGCGCGCCGCAGGGCGGCGCGAGTGGGCGTGACGGGTGCCGGCCGGGTCGGCGCCACCGTGGTCACCCTGCTGGCCGCGGCGGGTGTCGGGGCGGTGTCGGTCGAGGACGACCGGCCCACCAGGTTGATCGACCTGGCCCCTGGGGGCCTGCGCAGCGACGCCCTCGGGGCACCGCGGGACCGGGCGGCCTGCCGCGCTGCTCGACAGGTCGCCGCGTCGGTGCGCACCGACAAGGGGCGGCCGCCGCAGCTGCACGTGGTGGCCGCCACGCCTGACCCCGAGCAGGACGCCCGGCTGTTGCGGTCGGGCACCCCGCACCTCTACGTCGGTGTGCGCGAGTCGACTGCGGTGGTCGGGCCACTGGTGCTGCCGGGCCGGTCGTCCTGCCTGCGCTGTCACGACCTGCACCGCAGCGACCGAGACCCGGCGTGGCCGACGATCACGGCGCAGCTGCGCGGTGGCAGCCCGCAACCGGGAGCGGACACGGTCCTCGCCACCGCTGCAGCAGCCCACACGGTGCTGCAGGCGCTTGCCTTCCTCGACGGTGAGCCGTGGCCCTCCGCGGTGGACGGCACCATCGAGATCGGGCTCGCGGACGGTGCCGTCCGCCGGCGCAGCTGGTCGGTGCACCCGCGCTGCGGTTGTGACTGGACGTGACGCCCCACATCCGCTGACCGCGACGAGTACTCCCATCGGCGCTCCGGCTCGTGGTCCGGTCAGCGACAATGCGATGGATGAACGATCTCCCGCGCCGAGCGGTGACCCGAACCGTCAAGCTCGCCGGACTGCCCCTCGGGTACGCCGGGCGGGCCACCATCGGGCTGGGCCGGCGCATTGGGGGCCGCCCGGCCGAGATCGTCGCGGCCGAGCTGCAGGCCCGCACGGCCGAGCAGCTGTTCCGCGTCCTGGGTGAGCTCAAGGGCGGCGCCATGAAGTTCGGCCAGGCGATGTCGGTCTTCGAAGCCGCGATGCCCGAGCACCTGGCTGGTCCCTACCGCGAGACCCTCACCCGGCTGCAGGAGGCCGCGCCCCCGCTCCCCGCCTCGACCGTGCATGCCGTCCTCGCCGCGGAGCTCGGCCCGGACTGGCGCGCGCAGTTCCAGCACTTCGACAGCAAGCCCTCGGCGGCGGCGTCCATCGGTCAGGTCCACCGGGCCGTGTGGTCGGACGGGCGCCCCGTCGCGGTCAAGGTGCAGTACCCCGGTGCCGGTGCCGCGCTGCTCAGCGACCTCAACCAGATCGGCCGGCTGAGCCGGGTCGTCGGCCTGCTCGTGCCGGGGCTGGACGCCAAGCCCCTGGTCGCCGAGCTGAAGGCCCGGGTGGCCGAGGAGCTCGACTACCGGCTCGAGGCACGCAGCCAGGACCAGTTCGCCACGGCGTACGCCGGCGACCCCGACATCGTGGTACCGCCGGTGGTCAGCGGTGGCGACCAGGTGCTCGTGACCGAGTGGGTCGAGGGGACTCCGCTGTCCCGAGTGATCGCCTCGGGTTCCCAGGAACGCCGGGACCGGGCCGGACTGCTGCTGGCCCGGTTCCTGTTCTCCGGCCCGGCCCGGGTCGGGCTGCTGCACGCCGACCCGCACCCGGGCAACTTCCGGCTGCTCCCGGACGGGCGGCTGGGCGTGCTGGACTTCGGTGCCGTCAACCGGCTGCCGGGCGGGCTGCCGCGCCCGATCGGGCCGCTGCTCCGGGCCGCGTTGGACGGCGAGGCCGACGTCGTCCTCGCTGGGCTACGCGGGCAGGGCTTCGTGCGCCCGGCGATCGAGTTGGACGCGCCGCGGCTGCTGGGCTACCTGGCCCCGATACTCGAGCCGCTGAACTCGGACACGTTCCGCTTCTCCCGCGCGTGGTTGCGCGCCCAGGCCGGGCGAGTGGCGGACCCGCGATCGCCGGCGTACACCGTCGGCCTGCACCTCAACCTGCCGCCGGAGTACCTGCTGATCCACCGGGTGACGATGGGGACGATCGGTGTGCTGTGCCAGCTGGGCGCCGAGGCCAGGTGGCGCGACGAGCTGGAACACTGGGTGCCCGGCTTCGCACCGGCCTGAACACCGCTCAGAACCACTCGCTGTCCAGCCTGCCCTCGATGGCGCGCACGTTCTCGCGGCTGCAGGTGTCGCAGTAGACGAGCCGCCGCCCACGCTCCACCGACATGATCCAGGTCAGGGGCAGCTCAGCGGCCGTCGCACCGCAGAGCGCACACGTGACCACGCCTCAAGGGTAGGCGCCCAGCCGCTGGTGGACGGCCGACCGGCTCACGGCAGTGACGGCCCGGTCTCGAGCAGGGGTGCGAACAAGTCGCCGTGCTCGGCCACGCGGTCGAGCACGTCCGGGGCACGGTAACGGGCGTCAGCCGGCCGCGCGATGGCCGCCACCTCGTCCCAGGTCAGCGGCGTGGAGACCCAGGGCTCGGGCCGGGCCCGCAGGGAGTACGGCGCGACGGTGGTCTTGGCCCCGTTGTTCTGGCTCCAGTCGACGAACACCTTGCCGCCGCGCAGGTTCTTGGCCATCTTCGACACGACCAGCACCGGGTCCGCCGCCTCGAGCTCCCTGGCCAGCTCGTGCGCGTACGCCGAGGTCTGCCCGTCCGAGGAGGTCGACACAGCGGCGTACACCTGCATCCCCTTGGACCCGCTGGTCTTGGCCAGCGAGTCGATGCCGTCCTGAGCCAACCGGTCGCGCAGCCGCAGCCCGACCTGCGCGCACTCCACGATGGTCGCCGGATCGCCCGGGTCGAGGTCGAGGACGAGCAGGTCGGGTGCGCGCACACCGCCGCGGGGGCCGACCGTCCACTGCGGGACGTGCATCTCCAGCGCAGCGAGGTTGGCCGCCCAGACAAGGGTCGGCAGGTCCGAGACCACGACGTAGTCGATCGTCTCCCGGTTCATCCCACTGCCCGGTGCGGGGAGGTTGACGGTCCGCACCCACTCCGGTGTGCCGCGCGGGGCGTTCTTGGCGAAGAAGCCCGAGGTCTCCACACCGTCGGGGTAGCGCTTGAAGCTGAGCGGCCGCTCGGCCAGGTGCGGCAGCATCACCTCGGCGATCCGCGCGTAGTAGTCGACGACCTCGCCCTTGGTGAAGCCGGACTTCGGGTAGAGCACCTTGTCGAGGTTGGACAGCGCCAACCGGCGGCCACCGACGTCGACCGTGGAGCGCTCCGCCATGCCGGCCTCCTCTCCTACCGGGCGGGACGCCGCTGTGGCGCCACCCGAGGGTCACGGGCCATCCTTCCCGATCCGCGCCCGGGCAGGCTCGCCGCCGCCCGGCGTTGCGCCGACATCGGCACGGCCACATGCGCAGGGCCCCGACCACGTCGTGGTCGGGGCCCTGGCGGTTGTTTCCTTGTGTCTGGCTGCCGGCGGATCACCGCAGGACGGCGAGGGCGAGCAGACGCCGAGCGCGCTTGGCTGCCTCTTCGGCACGCCGGGCTGCACGCTGGGCACGGAGGGCGCGCAGGACGCGCTCTCGCTGTGCCTGCTCGAGTCGCGCGTTCAGATGAGCACGCGCCAGATCCTCTTGCATGAGTTGCATCTCGAGACTCCTGTTCACGAAGTCGGCCGTCACAGGTCGTGTGACGAGCTCGACAGACGTCAATGGCTGGACTGCGGTCGCGGTCATGCCGCGACCTCCGACTTGCGCGGGCGACCACGCGGACGCTTGCGGGGAACCACGACTCCCTGCACGAACCACTCTCCGCCCCAGACACCCCACGGCTCGCGACGCTCGAGAGCGGCGGCGAGGCAGGCGAGTCGGGCGGGACAGTCGGTGCAGAGCGACTTGGCGTACTCCACGTCCGCGGGCGATTCGGCGAAGAACAGCTCCGGGTCGTTCACCCGGCACGGCAGTTCCTCGTCGATCTGGTCGATCGCGACCTGGAAGTCGGTCGCCGGATCGAGCACGGCGAGCTGCATCGGGGTCACCTCCTTGTTGATCAGTCGGACTGGGTTCTGCTGGGACTGGGTCATCAGTTCCTGCTAACCGGTCGTCGGGTTCGCTTGTCGTGGGCGGACAAAGGAAAAGGCCGCGGATCCCGGGTTTCGGGTTCCGCGGCCTTGGAGGTGCCGGTGGAGGAGTCTCGTCCTATACCGGTGGGCTCCAAGCGCGGATCCACGAACCGTCGATCACGACGGCCCCGAGGATCGGGAGCTGGCTGGTCACTGCGGTGATACGGCCGGCGGCGAACGCGCTGACAGCGGACATACCTGTCCCCTTGGCGCGCACCGCGTACGGCGTGGCAAGCCGCACCTGCGTGTGACCGGACGCGCCCATGGGCTCCCACGTCCGCGGCACGTCGGTGACCACGGTCAGGGCGCCAAGGCGCGTGTTGGTCTTGATGCTCTCCATCGTGGTCACCTCCTGTCGGCTCGTGAGCGCGCGGGACTGCGTCTCGTTGTTTGGAGGGTAGAGGCACTCCGCGTCAGGTGCAAACATTTTTTACACTCCTGTCACTCGTGTCGGAGCAACAGGTCGAGCACCTCGGCGCCGTAGCGCTCGAGCTTGGTCCGCCCGACGCCGGAGATGGCGAGCAGCTCGGTCTCGGTCGTGGGGCAGGTCTCGGCGATGGCCACCAGGGTCGCGTCGGTGAACACGACGTAGGCGGGCACGCTCGCGCCCGCGGCAACCCCGCTGCGCCACGCGCGCAGGCGCTCGAACAAGCCCTCGTCGTAGGAGGAGGGACAGGTCTCGCAGCGGCCGAGCTTGCGCTCCGCGCCGCCCGTGAGCGAGCGGCCGCACACCCGGCAGGTCGCCGCCGTGCGGCGCCGGGACCTCGCGGTGCGTGGCGGTGCTTCAGCAGCGCGCGGCAGCAACCCGTCGAGGAACCTCGTGGGACGCCGGCCGGACCGGCCGCCGGGCGAGCGGGCCAGGCTCCAGGTGACCGACAGGTGCTCGCGGGCCCTGGTCACCCCGACGTAGAAGAGCCGCCGCTCCTCCTCGACCCCCTCCGGGGTCTCGGCGTAGGTGATCGGCAGCATCCCCTCGACTGCCCCGACCAGGAACACGGCGTCCCACTCGAGGCCCTTCGCGGCGTGCAGCGACGCGAGCGTGACCCCCTCCACCGTCGGCGCGTGCTGCGCGTCGGCCCGGTCGTCGAGCTCGGCGACGAAGTCGGCCAGGCCGGCCTCGGGCCGGCCCGAGGCCAGCTCGTCGGCCAGCCGGACCAGGGCGGCCAGCGACTCCCAGCGCTCGCGCACCGCCCCGGTGCCGCCGGGCTGCGACTCGCTCCAGCCGCTCGCGCTGAGCACCCCTCGCACGGCAGCGGGCAGATCGCCGTCGGTGCCGGCGCGAGCAGCGCCCCGCAACAACAGCCGCGCCTCCCGGATCTCGGGACGCTCGAAGAACCGCTCGCCCCCGCGGAGCACGTAGGGCACGGCCGAGTCGGACAGGGCCTGCTCATAGGTCTCGCTCTGACCGTTGGTGCGGAACAGTACGGCGATCTGGCTGGGCCTGGTCCCGGCACGCACGAGCTCGGCGATCGCCTTGGCGACCGCCGCGGCCTCGGCCGGCTCGTCGGGGTGTCCGCGCAGGACGGGCGCCGGCCCGTCGGGACGCTGGGCGACGAGCTCGAGGCGGGTGCGGTCCGACGCGGCCGCGCCGCGCAGCACCGCGTTGGCCAGAGCGACCACCTGCGGCGTGGAGCGGTAGTCGCGGACCAGACGCACCACCGTGGCGCCGGGGTGGCGCTCACCGAAGCCCAGCAGGAAGGCGGGCGAGGCACCGGCGAACGTGTAGATCGTCTGGTTGGGGTCGCCGACCACGCACAGCTGGTCGCTGCCTCCTAGCCACTGGTCGAGCAGCGCCTGCTGCAAGGGGCTGACGTCCTGGTACTCGTCCACGACGAGGTGGTGGTACTGGCCGCGGACGGCCGCCGCCATGCCCTCGTGCTCGGCCAGCAACCCGACGGTGTAGAGCAGCACGTCCTCGAAGTCGATGACCGTACGGCCGCGCTTGACGTCCTCGTACGTCGTGAGCAGCCGGGTGACGTCCACCGGGTCAAGCCCGGCCGGCGGTTGGCGTCCGACCTTGGCGGCCGCGGCTGCATAGTCCTCGCGGTCGGTCATGGTCACCTTGACCCACTCGATCTCGCCCGCGAGGTCCCGGACGGTGGCCCGGTCGACGGGCAGTCGCAGCCGGCTGGCCGCCTCGGCCACCAGCGGCGCCTTCTGGCTGACCAGCGTCGGCAGCTCGCCACCGACCAGCCGGGGCCAGAAGTAACGCAGCTGGCGCAGCGCCGCGGCGTGGAAGGTGCGGGCCTGCACGCCACCCGCGCCGAGGTCGCGCAGCCGGGACCGCATCTCCCCCGCGGCTCGGGCGGTGAACGTCACCGCCAGCACCCGTTGCGGGACATAGGTGGCGGTGAGGACGCCGTGCGCGATCCGGGCGGTGATCGCACGCGTCTTGCCGGTGCCGGCGCCGGCGAGGACGCACACGGGGCCGTCCAGCGCGGTGGCCACGGCTCGCTGCTCGGGGTCGAGGCGCTCCAGCAGCGCCTCGA
>JAVEDG010000070.1 GCA_030841245.1 Actinomycetota bacterium | reverse complement strand
GTGGCGACACGGCGGGCGACGCGCCCGACAGGGTCGGCGAGGGCGAGACCGTGGTGGCTCCCCCGTACGAGCTGGGTGATGTCCCTGGGGTGCTCGACCGCGACGAGCTGGCCACGCTCGACGCGTGGTGGCGGGCCGCCAACTATCTCGCGGTCGGCCAGATCTACCTCGTCGACAACCCGCTGCTGCGCGAGCCGCTCCAGGTCGAGCACATCAAGCCGCGACTGCTGGGGCACTGGGGCACGACTCCGGGGCTCAACTTCCTCTACGCCCACCTCAACCGGGCGATCAACGCGCGCGACCTGGACGCGATCTTCGTGACCGGACCGGGCCACGGCGGCCCGGCGCTGGTGGCCAACGCCTACCTCGAGGGCACCTACAGCGAGGTCTACCCGCACATCGGCACCGACGCCGAGGGCATGCGTCGACTGTTCCGGCAGTTCTCCTTCCCCGGCGGCATCCCGAGCCACGTCGCGCCCGAGACGCCCGGCTCGATCAACGAGGGCGGCGAGCTCGGCTACTCGCTGGCGCACGCGTTCGGCGCGGCGTTCGACAACCCCGAGCTGCTCGTGGCCTGCGTCGTCGGCGACGGCGAGGCCGAGACGGGAGCGCTCGCGGCGTCGTGGCACTCCAACAAGTTCCTCGACCCGGCGGGCGACGGTGCCGTGCTGCCGATCCTGCACCTGAACGGCTACAAGATCGCCAACCCGGTCGTCCTCGCGCGCATCCCCGAGGACGAGCTGACCTCGCTGTTCCGCGGGTACGGCTGGAAGCCGTACGTCGTGTCAGGTGACGACCCGGCCGACGTGCACGAGCAGATGGCACAGACCCTCGAGACGGTCCTCGACGACATCGCTGAGATCCAGCACCGGTTCCGGACCGGCGAGGACCGCAGTCGGCCCGCCTGGCCGATGATCGTGCTGCGCACCCCGAAGGGCTGGACCGGGCCGAAGGAGGTCGACGGCAAGCAGGTCGAGGGCACCTTCCGCTCGCACCAGGTGCCACTGGCCGGGACGCGCACCGACGGTGCGCACCGGGCGATGCTCGAGGAGTGGATGCGCAGCTACCGCCCCGAGCAGCTCTTCGACGACAGCGGCGCGCTGGTGCCCGACCTGCAGGCCCTCGCCCCGCGTGGCAACCGACGGATGAGCGCCAATCCGCGCGCCAACGGCGGCGTCCTGCTGCACGACCTGCTGGTGCCCGACTTCCGCTCGTACGCCGTCGACGTACCGCGCCCCGGAGGCACCAGCGCAGAGGCGACGGCCGTGCTCGGCGACCTGATCCGCGACGTGGTGCGGACCAACCCGTCGAACTTCCTGCTGTTCGGACCCGACGAGACGGCATCCAACCGGTTGCAGGCCGTCTTCGAGGTGACCGGGCGGCGGTGGATCGCCGAGACGGTCGACGGCGACGACCACCTCTCGACCGACGGCCGCGTCCTCGAGGTGCTCTCGGAGCACCTGTGCCAGGGCTGGCTCGAGGGCTACCTGCTGACCGGACGGCACGGGTTCTTCAGCTGCTACGAGGCGTTCATCCACATCGTCGACTCGATGGTCAACCAGCACGCCAAGTGGTTGAAGGTGACCCGTGGCCTGCCGTGGCGGGCTCCCGTGGCGTCGCTGAACTACTTGCTCACCTCGCACGTCTGGCGCCAGGACCACAACGGGTTCTCCCACCAGGACCCCGGCTTCATCGACCACGTGGTCAACAAGAAGGCCGATGTCGTGCGGGTCTACCTGCCGCCGGACGCCAACACGCTGCTCTCGGTCGCGGACCACTGCCTGCGCTCCCGCGACTACATCAACGTGATCGTGGCGGGCAAGCAGCCGACCGCCAACTGGCTGTCCATGGACGACGCCGTGCTGCACTGCACCCGCGGGCTGGGGATCTGGGA
This sequence comes from Actinomycetota bacterium, assembly GCA_030841245.1. GTDB lineage: Bacteria > Actinomycetota > Actinomycetes > JACCUZ01 > JACCUZ01 > JAVEDG01. The sequence goes on along the minus strand of JAVEDG010000070.1, from coordinate 2,826 downwards.
CTGGGCGGGCAACAAGGACGACGGAGACCCCGACGTCGTGCTGGGCTGCGCCGGCGACATCCCGACCCTGGAGACCATGGCGGCGGCCGACATCCTGCGCCGCGAGCTGCCGGACCTCAAGGTGCGCGTCGTCAACGTCGTGGACCTGATGCGGCTGCAGGACGAGAGGGAGCACCCGCACGGGCTGACGGCAGCCGAGTTCGACTCGGTGTTCACCCGTGACAAGCCCGTCGTGTTCGCCTACCACGGTTACCCGGCGCTGATCCACCGGCTGACCTACCGGCGTACGAACCACGACAACATCCATGTGCGCGGCTACAAGGAGGAGGGCACCACCACGACACCGTTCGACATGGTGATGCTCAACGACCTCGACCGCTTCCACCTGGTCATCGACGTCATCGACCGGGTCCCCGGGCTCGGCTCGCACGCCGCCGGGCTGCGCCAGCGACTGGTCGACGAGCGGTCGCGTGCGCGCCGCTACACGCGCGAGAACGGCGAGGACATGCCGGAGATCCGCGAGTGGCAGTGGCCCGACGACGACGCGAGCGCGTGAGGTCGCCCGCGTGAAGGTCCTGGTCGTCAACGCCGGCTCGAGCAGCCTCAAGCTCTCGGTGGTCGACGAGTCGGACCGCGCGGTCGCGAGCGCGGACACGGGTGGCGACGGTGACCTGGCGTCGCAGGTCGGTGGGCTGCTCGACGACTCGGGGCCGGTCGGCGCAGTGGGCCACCGGGTCGTGCACGGTGGTGCGGACCATGTCCGGCCCGAGCGCGTGACCGAGCAGCTGGTGGCCGACCTGCGCGAGCTGGTCCCGCTCGCGCCCCTGCACCAACCGGCGGCGCTCGACGGCATCGAGGCCGTGGGCAAGGTGCTGCCCGACGTCCCTGCCGTCGCGTGCTTCGACACCGCGTTCCACGCAGACCTGCCGGCGGCAGCCGCGACGTACGCCGTGCCGCGTGAGTGGACCCAGCGCTACGGCCTGCGGCGCTACGGCATGCACGGACTGTCGCACTCGTACGCCGCGCGCCGGGCGGCGGACATGACCGACGGGCGAGCGCGCCGGGTCGTGGTCGCCCATCTGGGCTCCGGCGCATCGCTCGCCGCGGTGTCCGACGGCCGGTCGGTCGACACCACGATGGGGTTCACGCCGATGGAGGGCCTGGTGATGGCCACCCGCACGGGCTCGCTGGATCCGGGGATGTTGCTGTGGCTGGTCGGGCGCGACGGGATGTCCGCCGAGGACGTGCAGGACGGCATCGACCGCCGCGGTGGGCTGCTCGGCCTCGCCGGCACCAAGGACATGAAGGAGGTCGTCGACGGAGCGGACCGGGGTGACACGGGCTGTGCGCTCGCGCTGGACGTCTACCTGCACCGCCTGGCGTCCAGCATCGCTGCCATGACCGTGTCGCTCGGCGGCCTCGACGCCATGGTCTTCACCGGTGGCGTGGGGGAGGCGGCGCCACGAGTGCGGTCGGGCGCGGCCGACCGGCTGGCGCACCTCGGGGTCGAGCTGGACCCGTCGCGGAACGAGTCGGATCTCGACGTGGGCGACCGCGACATCTCGGCGACGGGCGCACGGGTCACCGCGCTCGTCGTCGCGGCCCGGGAGGACGTCTCCATCGCCCGTGACGTCCGCGGTCTCCTCGCTCCTGACCGGACACCCTGATTCGGCCGTCCACCTGCAGCGAATCGTCGTCAGGAGGAGCCCGGTGAAGCGCACCTACTTCGTGCTGATGGGCAGCTGCGTGACGCTCTTCCTGCTGTCCGGGCTCGTCGTGCGGCATTGGTCGACGACCCTCGCGGTGGTGATGGCCGTCGTGGCGATGCTCATCCCGCCGATCGCCGTGATCCTGGCCAACGCCGGCCGAGAACGGGACCGCTGACGGCCGGGCAGGCTTACCGCCGGGCACCGGTCGAGCCAGCCGCGGGTTGGCTCAGGTCGAGGCGCTGGCGAGCAGGTCGCTGAGTTCCTGCTCGCCCTGACGCAGCGAGCCGTCACTCGCGAGGATCCGGCGACAACCGTCGAGCTCGACGTAGAGGGTGTCCTGAGCGCTCTCAGCCACGAAGACGACCGCGAACATGTGGTGTACCTGGTCGCACGCCGCTGCCGGACCCGCTGCGCCGAGCAGCCGGGCGACCGTCGCGGAGTCGGCTGCCGACAGCGGCCCGCCACCGACCGGTTCGCCGTCGACCTCCTCGTTGCTGGATGGCGTCCACCCGGCGGGGTACGTGGAGCGGTAGGTGCACACCCTCACGGCCGCGTGATCGGGGACGAGCTCTCCTGGTCCTTCGGGGTGGCTGTCCTTCGCGCTGATGGCCAGCATGTCCTTCCACGCGTCGCAGCCTGCGGCTACGAGGGCTTCGGGGCGGAGCTGGTGTCCGCGCACCCTGGACACCTCGACCCAGTCGAGCTGCTGGAAGGCCCGTACGACGGCGAACGTCGTCTGGCCACAGGAGTCGGTCGGGGCTGTGGCCGACATGATCCCGGACGCGGTCTCCAGCTCCACCTCCCTCGGATACCGCAGCTCGAGGGTGCACGTATCAGCGGTGCGCGGCTCGGACGGCTGGCGCAGGGCAGCCAACAGGGTCTGCAACGTCGGCCCGGTCGCCCGCTGCCGCACCGTGACGGACCATTCGCCGTCACCCGCGACGTGTTCTGTCGTCTCGATGCACCGCAGCACGGCCGTCGGCTCGGTGTCGTCGGCCAAGGGCGCTCCCGCTCCCAGGCGGGGGCAGTTGGTCCCGCCCGGATCCACCACCGGCGTGGCGGTCGCAGCGTCTCCGGGGCCGGCGACGCTGCGTCCCTCGCCGCACGCTGCCAGCGC
>JAVEDG010000055.1 GCA_030841245.1 Actinomycetota bacterium | reverse complement strand
CGCCGGTCGTCAGGTCGCACGCGAGCAGGTAGTCCGCGCTGTCGATGCCGGCACCGTTCGCGAAGGCTCCCCCGACGTAGAGGGTGTTGCCGATGATCTGCAGGGCGTTGACGTTGCCGTCGAAGCTCGGGCCGGCGGCCCCCGACGGCGTGCAGAACTGCGCCCAGGTCGAGCCGTTCCAGACCGCGAGGAAGTCAGCGTTCGCGTTGCCGCCGGCGTTCTGGAACGTGCCGCCGACGTAGACCTTGCCCGCGTGGTAGGCGATCGCGTGGACGGCGCCGTTCGTGAGCGGGGTGGCGCCGAGGGCGCTCCAGGAACTGCCGTTCCAGCTTGCGATGCGCTTGGCCTTCGAGTTGCCACCCGCCGTCGTGAAGTTGCCGCCGACGTAGAGCACTCCCGGGTTCTGTGTGTTGAGGGCATAGACCGCACCGTTGAGTGATGGCGTCGTGGACGTCGAACCGACGCCGACGTGGCTCCAGCCCCCTGGTCCCACGCTGACCGCGGCCGCCAAGGAAGCTGTTGCGATCATCAGGCTGAAGACAGTGGCCAACGTCAACAAGGATCTGCGCACGGCAGCGCCCTCAACTCTCCCGAGTAGGAAGTCATCCACCAGGAGGGAAGGCCGGCGGCCGCGCCTGATACTCCTAAAGTACTCCGGGTCGAGCCGTCCGGGCCGCCGCTTCTCGTCGGCCGATGCCTACTCGAAGAGGGCGAGCAGCCGCCTGCGGTCGCCGGGGTCCCACAGCTGGTCCCTGAGCCGGTCGACGCCACCGACGGGCCACCGCTCGGCGATGCGCTTCACCTCTGGGTCCCGGATCTGAGCATGAAGCGCGTCCGGGAAGTCTCCCCAGACCACCTTGAACTGCCGGTCCCACAGCTGGACCACGTCGGTGGGCACGGGCGGGGTGATGTGCAGGGCATCGTGCAGTACGGCCACCTGCCCGTAGGCAGCCATCAGTGCGTCCTCCCGTTCCTGCCACGTCCTCGCGCGCTGCACCGTCAACAGGACGGGCGAGAGCTCGTCGGCGCAGGCCAACCTGGTGAAGGCCGTCCCGAACCACTTCGAGTACGGCGCGTACTGCCGCTCCATCAGGAAGCACAGCCGCATCAGGTCGTGGACGAGCTGCGACCCGATCAGTGCCGACCCGAGCTCGTCGCCGACCTGACCGGCTCGGCCGACCAGGTTGGCTTCCGGGTGGATGCGCCACCAACCGGCCACGAGCAGGTAGAGCCACACGTCGTGCGGGTAGTAGGCGAACCGGTCGCGGGCGGCCTGCAGTCCGACATCATCATGGAAGACCGCTCCGGCCGTGAGCATCACGAGCTCGTGCTCCGGGAAGGTGAGCCAGTCGCGCGTGCCCGGCTCGCCCTCGATGTCGAAGCCCAGCCGGTCCAGGACGTAGCCGCGCACGGTGAGGATCTCGTGACCGGCCGGCAGGCCCTGGGACCGGGGCAGATCCCCGCGCAGGGCCTCGCCGATGGCGTCACCGTGGCGGGCCCGGTCCGCCTCCCGCAGGAAGAGCAGCACACGCGGCTGCGAGTCATGGTCTCGGGACATCTCGTCGTCGAAGCCCAGGACCTCAGAGCCGCGGCCGATGAGCGCGGCGCTGTGCGGCAGACCGGGGAACGCCGCGTCCAGGACCGGCCGGACCGCTTCCTGGTAGTGCCGCCGGCTCAGCTCCAGACCTGAGATGAACGCAGGCACGCGAGCAGTCTCCTCGAGAATGCGGCCGATGGCTCAGGCTAGGCGGTCAAGCGGCGGAGCAGCGTCACATTCCGTGGCGGGGGCCTGCCACTCGTCGCCCCCCGGCCGAGGTCAGGTCTGGCGGTAGAGCCCCTCGGCGTACGCCGGGCCGTAGTAGGCCTCCAGCTCGGCCAGCGTGGACTCCGGGCGCTCCAGCTCGCGGGCGATGGCGGCCCGCGACGGCAGCTCGTCGGCGCGGCCCCAGGTCTGCGGGTCCCAGAGCTGCGAGCGCAGGAAGGCCTTGGAGCAGTGGCCGAACACCTCCTCGATCTCGACCACCAACGCAAGCAGCGGCCGGTGGCCGCGCACGACCATCCGGTCGAGGAACGGCGCCTCCCTCACCAGTCGGGCCCGGCCGTTGATCCGCAACGTGTCGCCCCGACCCGGGACCAGGTAGATGAGGCCGACGTGCGGGTTGCTCAGGACGTTCCACCAGCCGTCCACCCGCCTGTTGCCGGGCCGCTCCGGGATCGCGATCGTCGTGTCGTCGAGCACCAGCGTGAAGCCCGCCGGGTCGCCCTTCGGCGAGACGTCGCAGCTGCCGTCGGCGGCCGAGGTGGCCAGCAGGACGAACGGCGAGGCCGCCAGCCACGCCCGGTCCAGCTCGTGCAGCCGGGTGCGGACCTTGTCGCGCACCCGCGCCACCGGCGTCCCCAGCAGCGCGGTCAGCTCGTCGACCTCGGTGATCTCCGCCCACCCGGCCGTGCTCGCGTCGTCCATGCCGTCATGGTCGCGCATCCGGGTGATGCGTCACAGACCCGATGCGAGCTCGCTCACGATCTCGGCCGCGGGACCGGTGCGGGCCGCCCGGTAACCGGTGCCCGCCCACAGGTGCACCCGGTCGGGGTGTCCCGCTGCCGCGGCTGCCGTCCGCAGCTCCCGGGTCAGGTAGTGGATCGCCGGATAGCCGTGCGGCGCGGTCGTCTCGTGGCGGTCGATGAAACCGTTCCGGAGCCCGCGAGCCGGGCGCCCCGTGAACGCACGCGTCAGGACCGTCTCGGTCCGGGCCGGGTCGGCGAGGGCGTCCTTGTGCACCTGCGTGGTCGCGCTCTCGTCGGAACGCAGCAGCAGCGTCCCGACAGCGACTGCATCCGCACCAGCGGCGAGCAGCGCCCGGACCTCGGCCGGACCCCCGACGCCGCCCGCGGCCAGCACCGGGAGCCCGGTCGCGGCAACGACTTCTGCGACGAGCGCCTCGGTCGAGACCCTCGGCATCGGGCGACGCGGGTCGAAGGTGCCGCTGTGACCGCCCGCGGCACTGCCCTGCACGACCAGTCCGTCGCACCCGAGCTGGTCGGCCAGCAGTGCCTCCGCCACCGTCGTCACCGTGACGAGGACCCGGGTGCCACGACCTCGCAACGCCACCACGACTTCCGCCGCGGGCAGCCCGAACGTAAAGCTCACCACCGGCACCGGGTTCTCGAGCAGCAGGTCGATCTTCGCCTGCCAGTGGTCGTCCTCGTCGTCGCGCCGCGGTGCGTGGGCGAGGTCGAGCCCGTACGGCAGGCCCTCGCCGGCCAGCTCCTCAGCGTACCGGCGGAAGTCCTCCTCGCCGATCTGACCCGTCGTGGGCACGAACACGTTCACGCCGTACGACGTGCCGGCCGCGCGCAGCTGCGCCATCTCGGCCGCGATCGCATCAGCCGACTTGTAGCCCGCCGCGAGGAACCCGAAGGCACCGGCGCCCGCCGCGGCCGACACCAGGGCCGGGCAGCTCGCACCGCCGGACATGGGCGCCGCCACGATCGGCAGCTCGGCCTCGAACACCGGGGAGCCCACGCACCATGCTTACCGCACCGGGGCTCAGTGGGCTCGGTGGGCTATGCCTGTGCCGGGCTGGGCTCGGGCTCGGACTCGGCCGCCGGCTCGGCGCTCAGCTGTGAGTCCGGGTCGTGTCCGACCCGCACCACCACCATGGGGTCGGCGTGGTTGCTGCCGAGCAGTGTCTCGGGCGCAATCGCTGTCATCCAGTCGAACGTCGTGGTGTCGGGGTCCGAGAGGGCCCTGTCGACGACCGCCGCCTCCAGCAGCCGACCGGGCGAGTAGCGCGCCCACCGGGTGACGAAGCGGCCCTCCAGCAGCCGGTAGGCGGGACGGTCGAGCACCCCGAGGGTGTATGCCGCGAGGTCGCCGGAGATGCGAAGCGTCGCGAGCTCGAGCTCGCCCGCCTCGATCAGGTCCCGCACCCGCTGCTGCCAGATGCGGTGCCGCACGATGTCGTCGAGCTCGCTGATCCGGCCGTGCGCGTGGTCGCGCTGGCGGTAGACCTGCTCGAGGAGGTGCAGCGAGGAGAGGATCTCGCCGGGGGCGCTGGTGAAGCGCACCACAGACGTGTGGCCGTCGGCCGCGAGCCGGTTGGCCGCCTTGCGGAGGGTCCGCCGCATGCCACCGGACAGGTGGTCCACCGGCGGCGTCCCGCCACCGCCACGGATGACGGGGATGGCGGCCGCATCGCAGAGCCGCGACCCGGCCAGGCCCTCGGCGAACGCCTTGACCAGAAGGCTGTTGGCGCTGAACGGGCCGAGCTCGACCGGGGAGGTGATCAGCCGGTCGGCGAGCATCCGCGACAGCGCCCCGCCCAGCTCGTACGCCACCGCCGGGTCCTTGGTGAGGACCTCGCCGCGGTGCTTGCTGTCCGTGCCGGCCAGGGTCGTCAGCGCCACATGACCGTCGGCGACGTGGTCGAGGAGCACGACGGCACCGACCGCCGTACCCGTTGCGCCGCGGGCCACGAGGGCCCACGGCTCGAGCCCCACGGCCTGCGCGCTGGTCGCGAGGATCCACGTCGGCCGCGCGGTCAATGGCGCGCGGATCGAGGTCGCCAGGGCGTCGAGCTCGGCGTCGATCACGGAGAGCGCACGTCGGCCGTACGCCGGCTCCACCGTGACCCCCGCCGGTTGCAGGACGTGCGAGCCGGCTGCGTTCGTCGTGCCTGCTCCCGCAGTGAGAGTCACTGGCCGGCACCGACGGTCGGTGAGAGGTCGGAGTCGGAGTCGTTCAGGTCGCCTTCCCGCGCGTCGATCCAGCTCTCGAGCTCGTGCGCCGGCAGTGCCTTGGAGAAGAAGAAGCCCTGCACCTTGTCGCAGCTCGACATGGCCAGCTGGCCTGCGGTGAGGCCGTCCTCGACGCCCTCGGCCACCATGGTCATGCCGAGCGAGTGAGCCAGCTCGATCGTCGATCGGACGATGGCGGCGGCACGCGGGTCCTCGCCCATCGGCTGGATGAAGGAG
>JAVEDG010000050.1 GCA_030841245.1 Actinomycetota bacterium | reverse complement strand
GCCGCGACCAGGGGATGGGCACCCGGCAGCCGTCCCTGCCTCGCTCGGTGTGGCCGGACCGCTCCCAGATCGGGTCCTGGAGCAGCTCCTCCGGCAGGTCCAGGACCTCGGGCAGGCCCAGCTCGTCGCCCTGGTAGACGTACGCCGAGCCGGGCAGTCCCAGCATGAGCAGGGCGGCCGCACGCGCCCGGCGTACGCCGAGCTGCTCGTCGATCGGGGTCGCCGCGCTCACCCGAGCCTCGTCCGAGACACCGCCGCCGGTCGAGTCCAGCCGTCCGTAGCGTGTGGCGTGCCGCGTGACGTCGTGGTTGGACAGCACCCAGGTCGTCGGGGCTCCGACCCCCGAGGCCGCGGCGATGCACTCGTCGATCGTGTCGCGCATCGCCGCCGCCTCCCAGGGCGCGCGGACGAAGGAGAAGTTGAACGCCTGCTGCAGCTCGTCCGGGCGGGTGTAGCGGGCCAGCCGTTCCGGCGAGTCGACCCAGGCCTCGGCGACGAACATCCGGTCAGCGGCGTACTCGTCGGCGACCCGTCGCCAGCCCCGGTAGACCTCGTGCACCTCGTCGCGGTCCCAGAACGGATGGTCGGGGCCCTCGTGCGGGACCAGCACCTGCTCGACCTCGTGGCCCACGTCGGGGAAGGACTGGTCCTTCTTCAGCGCGTTGGCCACATCGATCCGGAAGCCGTCGACGCCACGGTCCAGCCAGAAGCGCAGGATCGACTGGAACTCCTCGACGACCTGCGGGTTCTCCCAGTTGAAGTCGGGCTGCTCGGGCGCGAACAGGTGCAGGTACCACTCTCCGTCCGGGACCCGCTGCCAGGCCGGTCCGCCGAAGGTCGACTCCCAGTCGTTCGGCGGCTGGGACCCGTCCGGCCCGCGACCCGCTCGGAAGATGTAGCGCTCCCGCTCCGGACTGCCGGGTCCGGCCGCGAGGGCCGCCCGGAACCACGCGTGGTGGTCCGACGAGTGGTTGGGGACGATGTCGATGATCACCCGCAGCCCGACGTCGTGGGCATCCCGGATCAGGGCGTCGGCGTCGTCGAGGGTGCCGAACATCGGCTCGACGTCGCAGTAGTCCGCGACGTCGTAGCCCCCGTCGGCCATCGGCGAGGGGTAGAACGGCGTGATCCACACCGCGTCGACGCCGAGGTCGTGCAGGTAGGGAAGCCGGGACCGGATCCCGGCCATGTCGCCCAGCCCGTCTCCGTCGGAGTCGGCGAAGCTGCGGATGTAGACCTGGTAGATGACGGCATCGCGCCACCAAGGGGAAGTCACCCCGGTGATTCTTCCCGGACGTGTGGCGACAGGGACAATCCGGGTCTCCCGTCCCCGGTCAGGTGCTCGTCCTCGGCCACGTTGACCATGCTGTGGGCGGCCATCACCAGGTAGTCCCAGAGCAGCGTCTCGGCCTGCACGGGAAGGTCGACCGAGTCGACGGCGGCGCGCATCCGGTCCAGCCAGGCGTCCCGCTCCGCCACGCCGATCCGGAACGGCGCGTGGCGCATCCGGAGCCGTGGGTGACCACGTTGGTCCGAGTAGGTCCGAGGTCCGCCCCAGTACTGCACCAGGAACATCCGCAGCCGCTCCGCGGCGCCCTCGAGGTCGTCCGGCGGGTAGACCCGGGCCAGCACCGGGTCCTGTGGAACGGCGGCGTAGAAGTGCGCGACCAGCCGGCGGAACGTCTCCTCGCCGCCCACGGCGTCGTAGAACGTGGTGGCGTCCTCGGGCGATTGCATAGGCTCAATCGTGACAGACCCGCTCGAGAGCAGCTCCGACGAAGGGACCGACCCATGGCCACCACCCGCACCGCCAACGCACACTGGGAGGGCTCGCTGATCGAGGGGAAGGGGCAGGTGTCCCTCGACTCCTCCGGCATCGGGACGTACGACGTGAGCTGGACGGCGAGGGCCGAGTCGCCGAACGGGATGACCAGCCCGGAGGAGCTCATCGCCGCCGCCCACTCGACCTGCTTCTCGATGGCGCTGTCCAACGAGCTGTCCAAGGCGGGACACACGCCGGACACCATCGACACCAGGGCGGACGTGACCTTCCAGCCCGGCCAGGGGATCACCGGGGTGCACCTCACGACGCGGGCCTCGATCCCGGGCATCGACGCCGCGACCTTCGCGCAGTTCGCCGAGGGCGCCAGGACCAACTGCCCGGTGAGCCAGGCCCTGACCGGCACGACGATCACCCTCGACGCCGAGCTCGCCTGAGCGGACCGCCCGTCCCCTCGCCGATCGTCTGCCCGCCGCCGGTTGCTCAAGATCACGTTTCTTTGCTGATCTTGAGCAACGGCGAGCCGGTCCATGGGCCGCAGCGCCTCAAGATCGGTACCGACTCTGTTGATCTTGAGCAGAACCTGCGCCTGATGTGGGCGGCAGTGTCTCAAGATCGTCACGACACGTGTTGATCTTGTGCAGGTGTCCGGTATGGCGTCGGTCGGACTGCATCAAGATCGCGGGACGGGAAGTCGGACTGCCTCAAGATCGCGAGACGGGATTGCTCAGCGCCCGGCTCTGACGACCAGCTCCCACGCAGGGTCCTGGAACCGGGTCGCGCGCACCGAGATGGTGACCCGGTCACCGATCGCCACGGTGACCCCCTGCTGCTGCAGGAAGCCCGGGTCCAACGACGGGCCGCCCGACCCCGAGCCCTCGTAGTTCCAGCTCGTCTGTCGGTCCACCACGGTCCCGTTGACCGAGATCGTCACCGCTCCGGGAGCGACGTAGAAACCGGCGTAGCGCAGGCCGCTCGCCGGCATCCGCGTCGTCCACTGTGCGGAACCGGTCGCGCCGATCCGCCGAGAGTCGAACGTGTGCAGCACCCGCCCCCCGTCGAAGCGCCCGTGGTCGCCCAGCGGCTGCAGCCGGTGCGGTCGCGGCGGGAACGGGTACGCCGAGACCGGCACCCGCTGATAGAGGCCGACCGACACCGTGACGTCGCGCATCGGGCCGAGGAAAACGGTGTCGTGCGGGCTGCGGCCGAGCGGGCTGCTTCCGACGCGGGCGACGACGGTCATCCGCTGCCCCAGCCGGACCTGCTCGGCCGCCCAGAAGCCCGCGTCGTCGTGGAAGCTCGGCGACGACAGGCTCTGGCCGCCGCCGCAGCTGCCGCTCAGCACCGGGTGGCCGTTGACCTCCACCGATACCCCGTGCTTGCTGTCCACGCTGCACGTGCTGGCCAGCGCCATGCCGTAGGTGCTCGGCGTGAAGTCCAACGACGCGCTCCGCTTGTCGTCGGTGTGGAACGAGACGTGCCCGACCAGGCGGTAGCCCGCCTGGTAGACCGGCAGCCCGTCGACCTTGCGCTCGTACGCCGGGACCGCACGCTGTCGGTGACCCGAGCTCAGCAGCCCCGCCCCGGCGACCACTGCGATCACCGCCAGCACGACGCTCAGGCCGGTGGCCGCTGCCCGGCGCCGACGGATGCCCCGTACCCGTCCGGAGACCTCGTCGGCCCGCCCGGGCCGGGGCGGTGGGACGGTCGTGCTGCGCTCGACCAGCAGGGAGCGCAGATCGTCGGTGGTGTGGTCCGTGCGGCTCATGACGTGCCTCCGTTCAGCACCGGGTGGGTCGACAGCGACGCGTCGACGCGCAACCGGGCCAGGGCCTTGCTGGTCTGGCTCTTGACCGTGCCGACCGAGACGTCGAGCACGGCTGCGACCTGCGCCTCGGTGAGGTCCTCGTAGAAGCGCAGGACCACGACGGCGCGCTGCCGACGGGGCAGGCGGCCGAGTGCCGCCCAGAGCTCGTCGCGGTCGTCGACCGCCCCCGTCGGGTCGGGCCGCCCCGCGTCGGGCAGAGCCTCCGTCGGTGTCTCGCCGGTCCACCGCCGCCGCCACCAGGACGCGAACGTGTTGACGATGATCTTTCGCACGTAGGGCTCCGGGTCGTCGTCGACCCGGCCCCATGCGAACCACGCCTTGGCCAGCGCCGACTGCAGGAGGTCCTCGGCCAGTTGCCAGTCGCGGGTCAGCAGGAAGCAGGTGCGCAGCAGCGGCGCGGAGCGGTGCGCGACGAAGTCGGCGAACTCCGACCGGTCGGCCATCGATCCCCCACGTGTGCGTGGCCGGCGCTGTCGGCCGGCCTCGTCCGCTACTACCAGTCGGCAGGCCCGGATGGTTGCCTGAGCGCGCGCCCGAAGGTCAGGCGGTCCCCGGCGCACCCGGGACGGTGCTGGTCGGGTACGTCGGGGGCGGCACCCGGACGCCCTCCCGGTCGAACGCCTCCTTGATCCGCTCCCGCATCTCCCGCTGCAGGGCCCAGTGGTCGTTCGGGGTGCACTTCACCGTCACCCTGATGGTCACTGCTGTGGCGGTCACCGACTCGACGCCGGCCACCACGGGCGGATCGATGATCTTCGGCCTCCAGGCGTCTTCCTCGGCCATCGCCGAGACCGTCTCGGAGATGATCTGCTGCACCCGGGGGATGTCCTCGGTGTAGGCGACCGCGACGTCGACCGTCCCCACCGACCAGCCCTGGCTGTGGTTGCCGACGCGCAGGATCTCGCCGTTGCGGACGTACCAGACGATGCCGCTGCCGTCGCGCAGCCGGGTCACCCGCAGACCCACCGCCTCGACGGTGCCCACCGGGCCCATGCCCGAGTCGATCAGGTCGCCGACGCCGTACTGGTCCTCGAGGATCATGAAGATGCCGGACAGGAAGTCCTTCACCAGCGTCTGCGCGCCGAAGCCGACTGCGACGCCGACGATGCCGGCGCTCGCCAGCAGCGGCCCGATGGGCAGCCCGACGACGTCGAGGATCATCAGCATCGCGATGGAGAGGATCACGCCGGTAGCGACACTGCGCAGCACCGAGGCCATCGTCTCGGCCCGCTGGCGCCGGCGCTCGGAGAGCAGCGCGCTGGACTCGAACAGCTTGTGCGTGCGGCCCTTGGCCAGCACGCCGGGCACGGTGCCCTCCGCCGCGCCTTGCGCGATCCGGCTGATCAGCCGGTGCGCCAGGAACCGGATGAAAGCGGCGATGGCCAGGATGACCAGGATCTTGAATGGCCTGGCGACCAGCCAGTCCGCCGACTCGGCCAGCCAGCGCCATCCGGTGATGTCGTAGACGCGGTGGCACAGGCTGTCCGGGGACTGGTCCTTCAGGCAGCTGCCGAGACTCGGGGTCGGGCTCGGGGTCGTCGTCGGAGCCGTGGTCACGCCGGCGAACGGCACGTGCTGTCCTCTCCTTCGGGTGGTGTCGTCGTGCTCCCCCGAGGCTAGCGAGAGTCAGGACAGGCCGAGACCGGTCCACCGCGCGGTGAAGCCCAGCGTGTCGACGCTGAGCGCGATGGTGCGGCTCAGCGCCCGGGCGCCGTGACCGACGTCACGCTCCCGGCGGATCAGGATCGGCCGGTCCCCCGAGGTCGAGTGCTGCAGCGCCGCGCACATCTTGCGGGCGTGCAGGGTGTCGACCCGGGTGTCGCCCTCGAAGACGGTGAACAGGGTGGCCGGGTAGTCGACGCCGTCGCGCACCTGGTGGTACGGCGAGTAGCCGAGCAGCCAGCCGAGCTCCTCCGTGTCGTCGGCGGTGCCGTACTCGTCGTTCCAGGTGGCGCCGAGCCCGAACTTCTCGTATCGGACCATGTCGAGCAGCGGGGCGGAGCAGACGACCGCGGCGTACAGCTCCGGCCGCTGGGTCATGGCCGCGCCGACGAGCAGCCCGCCGTTGGACCCTCCCGCGATGGCCAGCTGGGCCGACGTGGTCCACCCGTCGGCGACCAGCCGCTCGGCGGCGGCGTGGAAGTCGTCGAAGACGTTCTGCTTGTGCTCGCGCATGCCTGCCCGGTGCCAGTCCTCGCCCTCCTCGGAGCCGCCGCGCAGGTTGGTGATGACGTAGACCCCGCCGGCCTCGACCCACGCGAGCACCCCCGCGGAGTAGCCCGGTGTCATGGGCACGCCGAAGCCGCCGTAGCCGTAGAGGATCGCCGGTCGCGGCTGGTCTGGCTCCTTCGTGGGCGAGATCACGACCATGCGGACCGTGGTCCCGTCCCGCGAGGTGTACTCCACCTGCCGGGCGTTCACCTCGGGCACGTCGACCGAGCCGGGCGGGCTCGCCCACAGCGCGGTCTCGCCGGTGCGGGCGTCGTAGCGGTAGACCGAGGACGGTGTGACGTGGTCGGTGTAGCCGAGCCACGCCTCGTGCCCGCCCTCCGGACGCTCCGAGAGCCCCGCGAGCGACCCGAGCCCAGGCAGCGGCACGGCGCCGGTGCGCTCACCGGTGCGCAGCGCGTGCACCGAGACCTCGCCCATCGCGTGCCGGGTCCAGGCACAGAGCATCGCCGGCTCGCCGAGCTCGGGGCCGTCGAGCAGCGAGTAGCCCTCGAGCACCGCCTCGGCGTCCTCGGGGACGAGGTCGGTCCACTGGTCGGAGTCGAGCCGGTCCGGCGTCGTGACCGCGAGTCGCCCGCGCGGGGCGTCGAGGTCGGTGAACAGGTAGACCCGGCCGTCGCGACCCACGTGTGCCGAGGTCGTCGCGTCGATGCCGCTTTGCACCACCTCGAGGGCCGGCGCCTCGACGGACGACGCGGACAGGTCCGCCAGCCACAGGTCGTTGCGGGGCGCCGTCCCTGCCGATGCTCCGATGGTGAGCCAGCGGCCGTCCATCGACACGGTGACCCCGTAGTAGTTGGTCTTCTCCTGCCCCTCTCCGAAGATGAGTACGTCGTCGGCCGGGTCGGTCCCGAGCCGGTGCAGCCACACCCGTCGGTGGTACTGCGCCTCGTCGGTGGGCAGGCCCTCCGGTGGCAGACGACGCACGTAGTACATCGCCGCGCCACCGGGCAGCCACGCGACGGGGGAGTAGCGCAGGCGGTCGATCGGCCCGTCGACCTGCTCGCCCGCGACCACGTCGATCACGTGAAGGAGCGACTCCTCCGTCCCGCCGGCGGAGAGCTGGTAGGCGAGCAGCTGGCCTTCCTTCGACGGCTGCCAGCCGTCGAGGGTCGTGGACCCGGAAGGGTCGACGGCCATCGGGTCGATGAGGACCCGCTCGGTCCCGTCCGGGTCGACGGTCAGCAGGACGGCGTGCTCCTGCTCGGCGGTGCGGCGCATGAAGAACTGCCGGTCGCCCCGCCAGGACGGCGGCCCGATCACGCCCGCCCCGAGCAGCGAGGTCAGTCGCTCGTGCAGGTGCTCACGTCCGGAGAGGTCCCGCGACTGCTCGGCGAACAACGCGTCCTGCTCGGCACTCCAGGCCTGCGTCTGGGCCGACTCGACGTCCTCCAGCCAACGATAGGGGTCGGCCACGCGGCGCCCGTGGATCGTGTCGACGATGTCCTGTCGCGGAGCCTGCGGGTAGTCGGCGCGAGTCATGTCGGTCACCCTATGGCCGAGCTGCGGGCCGGCCGGTGTTGCCGC